>CAJQPD010000028.1 GCA_905480085.1 uncultured Acidimicrobiia bacterium | reverse complement strand
CTCATGGCTGCCGCCGGAGGTGGGAGCTTCTGCAATGCCTGCCTGACCGGTGAGTACCCGACCGACGTGTCGGCTGACGCCGGCAAGTTCGTTCTCGAGATCTCCTGATGGACTCCTACAAATCCGCCGGGGTCGACGTTGAGGCAGCCGACAAGTACGTAGGGACCATCGCCGAAGCCGTCACCTCCAGCTGGGGCACGAACGTGGTCGGCGGATTCGGCGGGTTCGCGGCGGGAATCACCCTGCCACCTGGCTTCAGTAATCCGGTGCTCATGATGTCAACCGACGGAGTCGGGACCAAGCTCGAAATCGCCAGACTGATGGGCGATTATTCCTCGGTGGGGGCAGATCTGGTCGCCATGTGTGTCGATGACCTCGCCGCCGTCGGGGCGAGAGCCATCGCTTTCACCGACTACATCGCGGTTGGCAGGCTCGATCCTTCTCGCGAGCGAACCATCGTCGAGTCCGTCGCCCAAGCCTGCACCTCTATCAACTGCGCCCTCCTTGGCGGCGAAACCGCCGAACACCCCGGGATTGTTGAAGCTCACCACGTCGACCTGGCCGGAGCGGCTTTGGGGATCGTCGAGAGCGGCCGGGAGATCACCGGTGCCAAAATACGGCCGGGAGATCACATCATCGGGATCGCAAGTCCCAACGTTCGGTCGAACGGGTTTTCGCTGATTCGAAAGGTCGTTGACGATCTCCACGAGACGGTGCCTGGCACCAACCGGGCCATCGGCAGCGTCTTGCTGGAGCCATCGGTTATCTACACCCCTGCCGTGCTGGCGCTGGCCGAGGCCGAATTGGCAACCGGTTTTGCACATGTGACCGGCGGCGGGTTGCCCGGCAATGCCGGCCGACCGTTGCCCACCGGACTCGGCGCCCGGATCGATACCACCACGTGGCAGCCACCGGATGTATTCGGCTGGCTGGCCGAGAAGGGTGATATTTCGAAGGAGAACATGTTGCGCACGTTCAACATGGGCATCGGATTTGTGGTCATCACCCGCCCCGACCGCGCCGCCTCCGTCTTCGACGCTCTGTCAGAGTACGGCCACTCCGCGTATGGAATCGGGACCATCGCCGAAGCCAGTGAACTTGTGCAACTTTTCTGAGAAACTTGGCTCATTGGATGGAAACCGGGAAATGTTGGCGCTAGAAAAGAACAGTCGGCTAGTCCCTGGCGGGGTCTTTTGACCTCAGAGCCGACACTGGGAGGTCACCGTTGGGTGGCCTCCCCTCATTAAGGGTCGGAAGGCTTGCGGACCGCCGCCTCGACCACGGTAAGCGCTCCCAGAATCATCGCCGCCACTGCCAGCCAATCCCCCCACCGGGCAAACAACGTAGGGCTTGCGGTCCGAATTCGCACCGTACCCGTGAGAATTGCTTTCTCGAAGAGGCCGGTCGGTTCGCCGAGAACGCCACCCTGCGTGATAAGAACAGACGAGCCCGTCACGGCACCATGAATAACATCGACGCCATTCTCAGCTGCCCGCATCCGGCTCATGTCCATGAGTTGGTCAGCGGCCGTCGATCGCCCGTAACTGGCCTCATTTGACGCAACGACCAACACACTCGCCCCGAGCGCGGTGGCGTCGCGGCTGTACCGGGCAAAGGCAGCCTCATAGGAGATCACCGTACCGATCAAGCCGAAGTTGGCAACAAAAAGCCCCGGTTGTACACCTCGCACCATGTCCCGAGGAACCCTCGACAGAAGGGGAAGGCGACCAATCACAGATCGAAAGGGAATGTACTCACCAAAGGGGACCGGATGGCGCTTGCGATACTCCCCAACCAGGTCTCCCGAGCGGTTGTACAACAAGTTCGAGTTGATGAACGTGCCTGGCGTGTCGGCCCGATCACCACCAACCATCAGGTAGGACCCCAACCGTTCGGCTTCGTCGGAGATCAATTGGGCCACCTCGGAGGATTGGAGCGGGTCGAACCCGAAACCGGTAGACGATTCTGGCCAAAGCACCAGGTCGTAGGTGTCAGACGCCAACGTGCGAGTCAATTCCAAATGACTCTCAAAGATCAGGCCCCGCTCGTTGGCGCATCGCATCCCGGGGCACGGTGAGTTTCCTTGCACGATGGCCACCCGAATTTCGGGTCCCATTGCACGCGATGGGTATATTGCGCCGAGCCCCGCCAGGAGCGCCGCCAACCCGAGCGATACCAGCAACGGTCGGTAGTCACGGCGAACGAGATAGAGGGCCAGTCCGGTCGAAACGCCCACGGCGACGACCGAAAGACCCGATGTGCCTACCCACTGTGCGCCTGAACGCAACCAGGTCCATTCGCCGATCGAATAACCCGGCGCCCCCCAGCTAATGCCGCCGAAGGGAATCCGCTCCCTGGAAAATTCCAGTGCCGTCCAGGTCCCCACCACCATGATCGCCACTGCCGTGACCGGCTTGTCCCTGATCAGCCACACCACGAGCATGGCTGAGCCGTAAAAGAGTCCCTGCAACAATCCGAGCCCGATGGCGGCTTCATTGGCAAGGTTGGTCAGCCACTCCATCACAACCGAGGTCAGGACTACACCAAAAACGAACCCGGCTGCGAAAGCGCCGCCGGCCCGGTCGGCCTGCAAGACGCCGATCAGCAGGACCGCCACCCCAACCACCATCAGGACGGGGTTGCTGATGGGGGCAAAGCCCGCACTGGCGCACAGGGCTCCGACGGCTGCAAACAAAATAGGACGAATCACCGGAGGATTCTACGGCTCATCTGAACTAGTCGATGCCTACAGTGCTGTCATGCACGACATCGACTTCGCCATGGACCTTGCTCGCGCCGCGGGCAAGGTGGTGCAGGATTGGTCGTTGGCAGCAGGCGACACCCACTTCAAAGGAGCGGTCAATCCGGTTACGGCCGCCGACCGCGCCGCCGAGCGCCTCATGATTGAGATGATCGAGCGTGGCCGACCGTCTGACGGCGTCGTCGCAGAGGAAGGTGGACTCCGGCCCGGCGAGCGGACCTGGATCCTCGACCCGATCGATGGCACCGTCAATTTCCTTCACGGTATCCCTCATGTAGCTGTCTCGGTTGGGTTGATCGATGGCGACGGCCCACTGGTGGGCGTGATCCTCGATGTCTTCAAGAAAGAAATGTTCACTGCCATCCGGGGCGGCGGATCCGAACTCGACGGCTCGGCCATCTCCGTGTCCAGGGCAACGGACCTGTCCGCAAGTCTCGTGGCCACCGGCTTTCCATACGATCGCCAGGAACGATCCGACGAGTACGGCCGGTCGATCGCAGCTGGCCTTCACAACTGCCAGGGGGTCCGGCGCAACGGCTCAGCCGCGCTCGATCTGGCCTGGGTGGCCGTCGGTAGGTTCGACGCCTACTGGGAGTTTCAGGTACAACCATGGGACATGGCTGCCGGAGTCCTTCTCGTTACCGAAGCTGGAGGTACCGTCACCGACGCCCGCGGTCAGTCGATCGACGTAACGAAACCCTCTTCGATCCTGGCCTCGAATGAGCACGTCCATCAACCCATGCTCGACATGCTGGGGCCGGTAATACCAACCGGTTATTGATCCCACTCGAAACGCTCCGCGACGTGTGGCCTTCCTTCAATCCAGGTGGATACGACCTCGGCGGAGCGCAGTTCGTCGGGAGTGGCTGTCAATGGATCAACATCGACCAACGTAAAGTCGGCCCGGGACCCAACCGCCAGTGGGGTCGGTTCGCGCAGAGCCAGCGAGACCCCATCGGTGAACAATCCGAGCGCAGCTTTGGCGTCTAGCGACTCAGACGGCACCATCCCGGCTCTGTCGCGGGCCACCGCCATACCGGCGAGTGGAAAGGGCGGCTCTACCGGGCAGTCCGATCCGCCGGCCAACGGGATTCCAGCGTCTTGCATCGTCTTGAACCGATAGGTCATGTCGACGCGATCACCAAGCCGGGTCGCAAGCCATTGCGTTTCCGAAGCCAGAAACGCCGGCTGCACGGAGGCCACCGCCCCGGTTAATGCCAACTCTTCGACGTCATCGTCGGTGAGCATCGAGGCGTGTTCGATCCGGAGGCGTTCAGCTTCTGCGCCCGCTTCCCGGAGTTCACCGAAGTAGCCGATCACGTCCCGGCAGGCGGCATCGCCGATGGCGTGCAAGGCAACGGAGCCGCCGATCGCCAGAGATCTTTCGGCAATCGGGCCGATCCTGTCGAGATCAAAACGATTGGTACCTGTCTCGCGCGGCCAATCGGCATAAGGGCGTCGGAGAGCGGCAGTGTGACCACCAAGGCTGCCGTCGGTGAAGTCCTTCATGCCGAGAAAGCTCACCCGCCTTCCGGCATTCGACAGCCGTTCGGCGGCCGCCTCAAGTTCGTCGGCGGTGGCGGCGTGCACCAGTACGGACAGGTGAAGGGGTAGATCTCTCGCAATATCCGTGAGGAGATCAAGCTCGTTCGACACGCCACAGAAGCTGACCGTCGAAATGATGGCGCCGAGTCGGGTGAGTCCGGCTCCAACCAGTCCCGATAGCCCAGTCAGTACCTGATCTGGCGTCAAGGAACCCGCCCGTCCCCCCAGCACGTCTCCTACGATCGACACAGCGGTCTCACGCAAGATCCCGTTTGGTCTGCCCTCCCCGTCTCGATCGAGCGAACCCCCGATTGGATCTACCGTGTCAGGACCCACTCGGGCAGCATCAAGGCCAGCCGTGTTGGCTACCGCGATGTGGCCGCAGTATCGGTACAGGAACAGCGGCCGATCGGGCAGCATCGCATCCAATTCGAGCCTGGTTGGGAGTCGGCCTTCCGCCAGGCCATCGTCATTGAGCCGTGTCCCGATCAGTGGCTCGTCGGGGGCGAGATCCGCCGCGGCGGCCCGAACTTTGGTTCGCAGTTCGTCAAAGTTCCCGCAGCGCGCCACATTGAGCCGGTTGATGGCTGCCGTGAACCCCAACGGATGGAAGTGGGCGTCGCCCAGGCCAGCTACCAGAGTCGTCCCGGGATACCGATCAATTGTCAGACCCCGGATGTCGAAGCTCGTGGATTGACCAACACCGACAACCCTTCCGCCGGACACAAGAACTGCGTCATAGGGGGTGCCCGCGACTCGATCCACCACCAGGAGGGTCCCGCTACCCCCGGGCATCAGCGCAACTGGGCAAGCATCGACCAGTCGGCGTCGATCGCCAGATGGAACTCGATGTCGTGACTGGCATGGTCCTCGAACGGGACCAATGCCTCCTCGAGGTGATCGGCGTTTCGGCCGTAAAAGTGCAGGATTCGGAGGTTGAGTCCGGTCTCGCGAGCCACCAGTAACACTTCGTCGGGAAGCGCATCAACAATGGCGTCTTCGATCGCGGCCAGCCGTTCGGCCTCTGCTTCAGACGGCATTCCAAGTCCGGTCACCTCAGTCAGGGCAATTCGAACTTCGACATGGATTCCGTGCGTCAGATGTTCGATATGTTTGGCGGCGACATTCAACGCCACCACCACCGGCTCCTTGGGGCTCGGGCCCTTTTGGAATACAACCCACTCGTCTCTGGTGACGGTCGGTTCGTATTGGGCGATGACTCCCGGCAAATCCGCAAGATACATGCTCTGACCCGGGTCTTGATCAACGGTATCGATTATGCCGATCCACCGCTCGGTGGCATCTTCACCAAGTGCCGTGTCGAGGAGGAGCATCGCCAACTCCGTAAGGTCTGCTTCTTCATACGATTCGGCACCCGGTATGTACATCGTCACGTCGAGTTGCTCGTACTCCTCGTCAACCTCGGTGCGAAGACGGACCAGACTTGGATCGATCATCATGTCCTCGAACTCGAACGGGCTGAGTGGCTGGGCAATCCTGGCCGCCGCATAGACGAACCGGTCATCGTCGACCGGCGCCCACACCATGGCCGCCTCCGTCAGAACGCGGAGCATCCGGCTTCCACCTCCCGAGAAGGCCAGGCAGAACCTACCGTCGTCGAACGGCGTGAGTTGCCAGTCCAGGTTGGGATGTAACTCGTGGACTTTGTCCGACAGAACCTCGGCGACGTCGGAGTCTTGACCGTCAATGGCCGCCAACAGGCTTGCCCGGCCGGTATCGCTCCACCAAGCCCAGAACTCTTGAATACCTTCTTCGAACACGAATCCTCCGAGATCGTCTCCGCCACACTAGAGGTCCCCGGCGATAGTCGACCCGACTGTGAGCCTCAATCGGTCAGTGTCAAGCTAACCTTCCCCGGATGTTGTTCGACTACACAACCGTCACCGCCCGGTCAATCGGGGCGGCCCTCGATGCAGCCCTGGCGAAGGCCGATGACTTCATCGCTGAAATGGTTGATTGCCAGGACCCCCGAACCTTCGCAAACACGCTCGAACCGGCGGAACGAGCTGCCCAAACCGTCGCCAATGCCTATGGACAGGGCCCCTTTCTGGGCGAAACCTCGCCCGACGAAGAAGTCAGGACCGCCGCCAGGGCGCTTGAAGAGAAACTCGCCAAATGGGGTGTCGATCTGGTGTTCCGGGAGGATGTGTACCAGGCAATCGCCGAATATGCAGCTACAGACGAAGCCGCTTCCCTCGCTGGTGAGTCCGCCCGACTCCTGGAGTTCACGCTGCGCGACTTTCGGATGGCCGGCCATGAGCTGGCACTGGACGAGCGTGAAAAGCTGAAGGAACTCAACGAGCGTTTGGTCGAATTGAGTATTGCTTTCTCCACCAATATCGCCGAATACGAGGATTATCTCGTAGTCACGCGTGCCGACCTTGACGGCTTGCCTGACTCGTACATCGAGGGTCTAAAGCCCGGCGAAAAAGAGAACACGTTTTGCGTCTCGATGGACTATCCCGATGTCGTCCCATTCATTGAGAACGTCAAAAACCGCGACCTACGCGAGGCACTCCAAAAGAAGTTCAGCAACCGGGCGGCAGAAGCCAATCGTCCGGTGATCCAGGAAGCCGTGGAGATCCGCCAGCAGATTGCTGACATCTTCGAGGTGGACTCGTGGGCCCACCACTCAATGCAGCTCAAGATGGCCAAAACGCCCGAAGCCGTCTTCGCATTCTACGACTCGATCATTCCCGGTCTGACAACCCAAGCCCGAGCCGAGATCAAACGCATGGCTTCTCTCCTGCATGCCGACACCGGGGCCGATGAGCTTGAGTTGTGGGATTGGCGCTACTACGACACGGTTCTGAAACGGGACGAGTTCGGGGTGGACAACCAACGGGTGTCCGAATACCTGTCACTCAACCGGGTCGTTAAGGGCATGTTCGACCTCACCTCCGAAATGTTCGGAGTCACGTACACCGAGGTAAGCCCTGCCAATGCCTGGCACGAGGATGTCACCCTGTGGCAGGTCACCGAGGCCGACTCGGGCCACACAATCGGCCACTTCTACATGGATTTGTTTCCTCGTGAAGGAAAGTTTTCACACGCGGCAGCCTGGCCGTTGGTACCTGCCCACCGTGGTCCAGATGGGTACGTAAAGCCCGTCAGTGCCATTGTCGCAAACTTCCCGAAACCGTCCCCTGGCAGGCCATCACTGCTCCAGCACGGTGACGCGGTGACGCTGTTTCATGAGTTCGGCCACATCCTTCACATGACGTTTTCAAAAGCCGAACTCCTCAGATTCTCCGGGGCAAGCACTGAATGGGACTTCGTCGAGGCGCCTTCCCAGATCATGGAGCACTGGTGCTGGGAGCCCGCCATACTGCGACGCTTCGCGACTCATCACGAGACCAATGAAGTCATGCCGGATGAGTTGCTCGAGCAACTTGCTGCTTCGCGGTACCTCAACGAGAGCCTCGCCAAACTTCAGCAGGTCACCTACGGAATGCTCGACATGTACCTTCACGGACCGGGGCGGCCGTATTCGTTGGACGAGGCTCTCCGCAAGGCAAACGAGTTCAGCCTGCTCCCCCATCCTGAAGGAACCTTCTTCCTTGGTTCCTTCGGGCACATGTTTGGCTACGACGCCGGCTACTACGGATACTTGTGGGCCGAGGTATTCGGGGACGATATGTTCTCACGATTCGTCGCCGACGGCATCGACAATCCGGCAGTAGGGTTGGACTACCGCAACCTGGTGTTGGCGCCCAATGGCACCAAAGATGCCATCGAACTGGTGCGGCAATTTCTCGGGCGCGAACCGTCGAGCGAACCGTTCCTAACGAAACTCGGGATCGAACAGGACGCTCCCTAGAAGGACCAATGGACGCGAATGAGGCCCCGAGGGAGGGATCCGGGACCTCATTCTTGTTGGCTGGACTCAGCGTTTGTAACGTCAGTTGGGGTAGGGGGGTAACGATTCGCAGGAATCGCCTGACGCATCGGTTAAGGTCTAGATCGCTCCGTCGATGGGTATCCGGCCACGGACCCGCGGGAACTTGACGGGAGCATGAGCAAAACAGAATTCCCGACGGTTGTATTTCGACAGCTTGGTTACACAACCCGAATCCGCACAGATACGGGTCGTCTCGATCGTTTTTGACGGCCGCACCCCACCTTGGATTCGGCGGCCTTTAAGTGTTGTATCACTCATCGTTTGCTCCTTTCGGAGGTGTCTACGAGTCAACGTCACCGACCTCTGATCTATTTCATAATCCGGCACTTTTCGGTTCCCAATCGAGTGACCGAAACGCTGACTCCTTAACCTTCATACGTACTAATCGACCGTTTGGTTTCATATTTTCCAAAAATTTTGGGCTAAACGAGCTCTTGACCCCTCCCCCGGTGGGGTGGTAGGCTGACCACAATGAAGGAACAACACAAGAAAGATGCACTCAATCGTTTGAAGACGGTTCGCGGCCACGTTGAGAGCGTGATCCGAATGGTCGAGGACGAGCGATACTGCCCCGAGGTGATGAAACAAGTTTCAGCGCTTCAGGGTTCGCTTGAACGCGTCAACCGTGTGTTGCTCCAAAACCATCTTGAGACGTGCGTGACTCACGCCATCACTGAGGGGCGCACGGCCGAGATCGTAGAGGAACTCATGGAAACCATGCGGTACACGGCCGCCGTCACTGGCCCTGCAAACCCAACGGAGCAAAACATGAATACCACAACCCTTTCGGTCCCAACGATCTCGTGCGGGCACTGCAAATCCTCCATCGAAGGAGCAGTCAACGACCTTGCCGGCGTCGACAAGGTCGAAGTGCATATCGAAGAACGCACGGTAGATCTCTCTTTTGACGATTCGCTGGCGCTTGACGCCATCATCGAAGCGATCGAGGAGCAGGGCTACGACGTAGCCCGATAGATCGAAACAAGGAACCAATTCACGATGGCCAAAGAACTGACGTTCGAAGTCGACGGAATGACCTGCGCCTCGTGCGCGATGCGGATCGAACGCGTCCTCTCAAAACGCGACGACGTCTCCGAGGCCATCGTGAACTACGCCGGTGGCGAAGCCAGGGTCGCCTTTGACGACGACGTTGACGAAGCCGAACTCGTAGCAGCCGTTCAGAAGATCGGTTACGACATGCGCCCGGCCACCGAAGATCGGCAATCGCAGTCGGAAAAGTACTCAGAGGAGGCGCGGGCCCAGTGGCGCCGGTTCCTGGGAGCCGCGTTGCTAACCCTCCCGGCCATGCTGCTTGCCATGGCCAATCTGGAGTCGACGGCATCGCATATCGCTCAATGGGCATTGGTGACTCCGGTCGAATTCTGGTTCGGATGGCAATTCCATGAGGTCGCGGCCAAACGCCTGAAGGCCGGGGGAGCCAATATGGACACCCTCGTTTCTCTCGGCACTCTGGCCGCCTACTTCTATTCGGTGTGGGCATTCTTTGCCGACCAACCGGTGTTCTTCGAAACAGCCGGCGCCATCGTCAGCTTCATCCTGCTCGGTCGCTACTTCGAGGCCCGCGCCAAGGGCCGGGCGAGTCGGGCGATAACGAAACTCCTCGAATTGGGGGCGAAGGAAGCCACGGTTATTCGCGACGGCGAAACGATGATCGTTTCGATAAGCGACGTGGTACCTGGTGACCTCATGAAGGTAATGCCAGGCTCGAAAATACCGACCGACGGAACGATCTCCGAAGGAGCCACGTCGGTCGACGAATCCATGCTCACGGGTGAGTCAACGCCGGTCGACAAATCGGTCGGAGACTCCGTATTCGGTGCCACGATCAATCAACAGGGCGTCATCATTGTCCAGGCGACGAACGTCGGGACGAGAACCGCCTTGCACCAGATCGTCAAGCTGGTCGAGGATGCCCAGGCCTCCAAGGCACCCGTTCAACGACTTGCCGACCGGGTATCGGGTGTGTTCGTTCCGATCGTTCTCCTTCTGAGCCTTATCACCGTGATTGCCTGGGTGTTGTCCGACGTCGGATCCGTCACCGCCATCCAACGCGCTATCGCAGTAGTCATCATTGCCTGCCCCTGCGCCCTCGGTCTCGCAACGCCAACCGCCATCATGGTGGGTTCAGGTCGGGGAGCCGAACTGGGGATCGTGTTCAAGGGGGCTGACATTTTCGAACGGGCACGCTCGATCGACGTCGTTTTGTTCGACAAGACCGGGACGTTGACGAGGGGGGCCATGACGCTGACTGAGTTCGTCACCGTGGATGGCCAGGATGACCAGTTTCTCGAAAGGGTCGCCGGGGTCGAGTCAGGGTCAGAGCATCCGGTGGCCCGCGCCATTCAGCTCGGTGTCGAAGAACGCGATCTCAATGCCAGAGAAGCCACCAATCACGTTGCCATCCCCGGACGTGGCATTACGGCCCTGGTGGACGGAGTCACGGTCACGGTCGGTAAAGCCAAACTGCTCGCCGATGAGGGCCTCATCATCCCGCAGGTACTTCTCGACGCCATCGAGGAGTACGAATCAAAAGGCCAGACTGCTTTCCTGGCAGGCTGGAACGGCGAAGCGATGGGTGCGCTGGCGGTGGCTGACTCGATCCGATCGACCTCACGGACGGCCATAAAAGGACTCCAGGATCTGGGGGTCCAGGTGGCCATGATCACCGGAGACAACCATCGAACCGCCGCCGCAATCGCTGCGCAGCTCGGAATCGATCGCGTTCTGGCAGACGTAATGCCAGGCGAGAAAGCCAACGAAGTCGCCCGGCTACAGGCCGAGGGTCTACGGGTCGCCTTCGTCGGCGACGGTGTGAACGATGAGCCAGCCCTCACCCAGGCCGACCTCGGCATGGCCGTAGGGACTGGAGTCGACATCGCGATCGAAGCGGGCGACGTCATCCTCATGTCCGGAGATCCGCTCTTGGTGGAAATCTCACTGGATCTTGCCAGGAAGACGTTCCGGACCATTCAACAGAACCTTTTCTGGGCATTCTTCTACAACGTGGCCATGATCCCGTTGGCAGCCTTCGGGTTCCTCGGGCCCATGCTGGCGTCGGCGGCGATGGCCTCCTCTTCTGTCTCGGTGGTAACAAACAGTCTCAGGCTCAAGCGCTACCGGTCCAATCCCCGTAACTAGCCGGCGGGGTCGGTACGCTTCGGCGTATACATGGCCACCACGATCCAGCAAGACCCGTTCGTCGCGGTCGACGAACGGGGCGACATCGAAATCGACCTCACAGACGCCCCGGCTGACCCATTCGGCCCGGTGTCCTCTGAAAGAAGCCAACGAGACCTCATCCCACCTGGTCGCTGGTACGAGTTTGTGTGGCCCACACTGCCAGTGAGAGCGTGGCTATATGCCCTGATCGCCGCAG
>CAJQPD010000027.1 GCA_905480085.1 uncultured Acidimicrobiia bacterium | reverse complement strand
TCGGTGATGGCGATCGCCGGCTGATTGTCCTCGACCGACACCCTGACCATATCTTTGACACGCGCCGCTCCATCGAGCATTGAGAACTCGGAATGAACGTGAAGATGAGCAAAACCGTCCCGGGCCACCCTAGATCGACCTCCGAAGGCGAATTACAGGCGTGTGGTTCGACGTTACCAGACTGACACCGCGATGCCGGCGAGAACGAGCGCGGCCGGTGCCAGCGCGAAAATGGTTTGCTTGACCCGGTCGGTGATTCCAAATAAGTCCCAGCCGGCCGCAACGAGCAGACCCCCGATGAGCCCGCCAAAATGGCCTTGCCAGGACATGAACCCCCCTCCCAGAGCGAAGGGAAGCACGATCCCGATCCCGACCAGCCACAGCACCAACTGCCAGCCTTGCCGTCCCTGCGCCGATCGACGGGACGGCCACCAGTGCCAGAACAAGTACCCGGCGATGCCATAGATGGCTCCCGAAGCGCCGATCTGCGCAAATCCCAACCCACCCAATAGGTAGCCGCCGATCCCACCCATGACCGCCGAGAACATATAGAGGCCGAAAAACGGTCCCGCCCCGAGTCGGGCCTCTACCCGGGGCCCGAGGACATACAACGCATAACCGTTAAAACCGATGTGCCAGAGGTTGAAGTGAATGAACGCAGACGTCACCAGCGTCCACCATGTTCCATCGGCAACAATGGAGGAATTGACCTGGACAAACCGGAGGACCAGGTCGGCGCCACCCCGGGTCATCTGCAGTAGGTAGACCGCGATGTTGATAACCAGCAAAGCTTTCGTAACCGGCCCGAGGGCTGCCGCTCCGGTTCCCCGGCTGACTCTGGTGGTTCCAATCGCCTTGTGGCAGTCAAGGCAACGTTGGCCAACGGCGGCATCCACGGAACAATCCGGACAGATCGGGTTACCGCAGTTGGAGCAAGCCAACCCGGTTTCCCGGTCAGGGTGGCGATAACAGTGTGAAAGGCCTTCAGTCATTGCTGGACCAACCTAGCCGTTGACGAAACGTAGCCGACCGCGGACCGGACCCGGTTAGCCTGTACTCCATGATTGGAATCCTCACCGCCGGAGGTGACTGCCCCGGACTGAACGCGGTTATTCGCGGCGTGGTCTATCGAGCGCACCAAGCCGGACGGCCCTGTATTGGCATCCGGGACGGCTGGAAAGGACTGATGGATAACATCACCGTCGCGCTTGACCGCGATAGCGTCGATGACATCATGGGGTTGGGAGGAACCATTCTCGGAACGTCGCGAAAGGACCCGTACGTCCATGGCGATGGAATTGCATCCGTTATGCCAACGATCGAAGCCCACGGAATAGAGCAGGTCGTGGTGATCGGAGGCGAGGGAACACTCGCCACCGCGCTCAAACTCTTCAATGAAGGCCTCCCGGTGATCGGAGTGCCCAAGACGATTGACAACGATATCGCCGCCACGGATGTCACTTTCGGTTTTCACACGGCGGTCCAAATCGCTACGGATGCGATTGACCGCCTGACAACGACGGCCGAGTCTCACAACCGTGTGATCCTCGTGGAGGTTATGGGCCGCCATGCCGGGTGGATCGCCGCCTATGCCGGACTGGCATCCGGAGCCGATGCAGTCCTCGTACCCGAGGTCCCGTATGACCTCGATGAACTGGTCGGCTTGCTGGCACGCCGCCATGACCGGGGAAAGAACTACTCGATCGTCGTTGTCGCTGAAGGAGCGTCCCTACCCTCCGATCTCGAAGCGCCGACGCTCCAACGAGACGCCTATGGATTTGAGCGCCTCGGTGGCATATCGAACGTCTTGGCCCCGGCTATCGAAGCGCGGTCCGGGTTCGAGACCCGGGTGACGGTACTCGGACACGTCCAACGGGGGGGCACGCCTACCGCCTACGATCGGATTCTGGCAACTCGATTCGGGGTCGCGGCCGCCGATCTGGCGATCACCAACCAAACCGGATTGATGGTGGCCCTCCGGGGAGACGCCATCGTTCCGGTCTCTCTTGAAGAGGCGTGCGCAAGGGTCCGACTGCTCGATACCGAAATCTATCGCGTGGTCGAGACGTTCTTTGGCTAACTCGTACTACCCGTCCAACTCATCGAGGACCGCTTGCAGGTCCGGTGCCAAGGGAGCGTCGATCTCCATGGTTTCGCCGGTGAATGGGTGTTCAAATACCAGTTGGTGAGCGTGCAAAAACATGCGCGGGGTGCGGATCGGATCGGGTCCTGGCCGATACAGACTGTCACCCACGACCGAATGATCAATAGCTGCCATATGAACCCGGATCTGGTGGGTACGACCGGTCTCCAATTCAACCTCCAACAATGACAATTCGGGACTCGGCCATTCACGAATTCGCCGGTAATGGGTCCTCGCGTACTTTCCATCGATGAGGACCGCCATCTTGGTTGCTGACCCCGGATCTCGAGCGATTGGTGCTTCTATCGTTCCTCGTTCGATGGGGAAAAGTCCGCTCACCAGGGTGGTGTAGTGACGATGCACGGATCGGGCCTTTATCTGGCGACTGAGTGCCACATGACCACGAGGCGTGAGCGCCACCATCATTGCACCACTCGTATCCCGGTCCAGTCGGTGAACAATCCCCCACCGGGGGTTCTCACCGACGCCGACGATACCTGGATAGCGGGCCACCAATCCATTCACCAGCGTCCCCGAACGGTTGCCGGCTCCGCGGTGGACCACCAGGCCCGGTGGCTTGTTGATGACAGCCAGGTCGTCATCTTCGTAGAGCACATCGAACACAACATCGAAGTCCGCAACAACCGTATCGTTGACCTGGTTGAGTGGTAGCCGGATTTGATCGCCGTCTTTGACCTTGTCAGCAGGCCGGATCGGTTGACCATTCACCGTGACCAGGTTGTCGTCGATGAAGGCTCTGGCAATCGAGCGCGGCACCCTCGCCAAAGACGCAATGACCTTGTCAACCCGTTGGCGATCCAGAGCGGCTGGAACCGCCAAAACCTGAAAGTCATCCTCGGACAGGGTGGATGGCTCAGCGTCCATCAGCTCGCCAAGCCATCCATATCAGCAAAACCGCCCCAACGGTTATCGATGAGTCAGCGATATTGAAATTTGGGAAGTTGGGAAGACGTATCCAGTCGACGACAAACCCGGCAAGAAACCGATCGCTGTTGGTAATTCGATCGACCAGATTCCCGGCCGCCCCGCCACCAACGAGGGCCAAACCGACAACTTCTGCGGTTCGGCTTGCATGGGAGATCGCATACGAAACGATCCCGATCGCAACAACAGCCGCCATGCCAAGCACCATCCCGGCGCCCGAACCGCGCAGTATCCCAAACGCCGCCCCGGTGTTTTCCGCATATTCCCACGACAGGAAACCAGGAATCACCGTCCTTGGCGACCCCACCAGATTGGTGCGAGCCCAGTATTTGGTCAGCTGGTCGGCCACCACGACCGCCAACGCGATGAGCGCGGCGGTGCGTCCCCTCACGAGCGTTTCGAAGCGCAGCTCACGCATTCGGTGGCGTGAGGTAGAACCTCCAGCCGTTCGAGCGGAATAGAGACGCCACATCCCTCACAAATGCCGTACTTACCATCCCGCAGCCGTATCAATGCGTACTGGGTCTTGGACAGCAGGTTCTGGAGGTTGCGATCAACCGAGCGATCTTTCTCGTACTCGAACGTCATCGATCCGCCCTCAGCGGTGGTCGGATCGGGCATACGCTCAGACGAAGTTTCGGAAATACGCGACTCCTCACGTTCACGCACGTGCGTTTCAATAAGCGTCGACAGGCGGGCCTGTTCTGCTTCAAGCTTGGCTTGAAAACGTTTGATTGTCTTGGGAGCCAATTCGCGGGTCATACGTACCTCCGAGCGTGACCTGCAAAATTAGCACGAAGAACAAGCTTCATGGTCGTCTTGAACTACGTTTTGACATCGGGACCCGCCGGACCGCCTCCGGTTATTCCCGAACGACGCCTCCTCAAAGCCAGGTACCCTTATTCCCCATGAATGAAGCAACCCCGTTCCGACGAATCGACAACCGACCTGATTTTCCCCATCTCGAACAGGAGATTCTGGAACTCTGGGACCGAACCGACGCATTTGTTCAGTCCGTCGAACTGAGGCCGGCGACCAACGAATACACATTTTATGACGGACCTCCGTTCCCGACCGGCAGCCCGCACTACGGCAATTTGCTGGCCGGGATCATCAAGGACATGGTGCCGCGCTATTGGACCATGCGCGGATACCGGGTCGAACGCCGTTTCGGGTGGGACACCCACGGGCTTCCGATCGAAATGGAAGTCGAGAAGCGGATTGGTATCTCCGGCCCACGAGCCATTGCCGAGTACGGCGTCGACAAATACAACGAAGCCTGCCGGGCCGAGGTGCAAACCAACACCGAGAACTGGGAAAGAATTACCCGTCGTATAGGGCGATGGATCGATTTCGAGAACGATTACAAGACCATGGACCTCGACTTCATGGAGTCCGTATGGTGGGTCTTCCGCCAACTCTGGGACAAGGGCTTGATCTACAAAGCCTCCAAGGTGTTGCCGTATTCGGTGGGAGCGACGACGCCGCTCTCGAACTTCGAAGCCAATCTCGATTACCGCGACGTAGACGATCCGTCGATAACTGTGCGACTTGAAATCACCGAGAACCAGGGCCCGGCCCTGGCCGGCGATTGGCTACTCATCTGGACCACCACGCCATGGACTCTGCCATCGAATCTGGCCGTCGCGGTTGCCGAGGACCTCGTGTACGGTGCCGTGGTCGACGCCGATGGGCGCCGACAATGGATGGCAGTTGACCGGGTGGAATCGCTGTTCGGCGGAGCGGCCACGGTATCCGAAACTGCCAGAGGTGCCGAATTGCTCGGAGTCTCTTATCGCCCCCCGTTTGACTATTTCGGAGAAGAGCGTGATCGGGGCGCATTCCGGGTGATCTCATCACCAGACGTCACAACTGAGGAAGGCACCGGCCTCGTGCACATGGCCCCGGCCTTCGGTGAGGCTGACTTTTTCGCCCTTCAGAACGCCGGCCTCGATGTCCTCGTCGACCCCATTGACGCGGAAGGGCGTTTCACCGAGGCGGTGCCCGAAGTGGCTGGCATGGATGTCAAGGAGGCTGACGCTGTTCTCATCCGGATGCTCAAGAGTGGCGGCCTTCTCGTTGACCAACGGACCATCAACCATTCGTACCCGTTTTGCTGGCGGACCGGCACACCTTTGATCTATAAGGCAATTCCGACGTGGTTCGTCGCCGTCGAACAGATCAAGGACCGAATGGTCGAACTCAACGATACGATTCACTGGGTGCCCGATCACATCGGCTCGAAACGGTTCGGCAACTGGCTTGAGGGGGCGCGAGACTGGGCGATCAGTCGTAACCGATATTGGGGTAGTGCTATTCCGGTCTGGGAATGCGATACCGGCGACCACCTCGTTTGCGTCGGATCTGTCGAAGAACTTTTTGAACTGTCCGGCGTGCGACTCGACGATATCCACAAACACTTCGTGGACAACGTCGACTTCCCGTGCTCCGAGTGTGCGGGAACCATGCACCGGATTCCTGAAGTTCTGGACTGCTGGTTCGAATCTGGTTCGATGCCCTTCGCCCAGATCCACTACCCGTTTGAAAACGAGGAACGGTTTGCCAGTCGTTTCCCGGCCAACTTCATTGCCGAAGGCATCGACCAAACCCGCGGATGGTTCTACACGCTCGTCGTGCTGTCGGTAGCACTGCAAGACGAGGTGCCTTTCAGGAACTGTGTTGTCAATGGGCACATCCTTGCCCAAGACGGTCGGAAGATGTCCAAGAGTCTCAAAAACTACGAAGATCCCGATGTCCTGCTCAATGAGTACGGCGCCGACGCTTTGCGGACCTACCTCATCGACTCACCGGTACTGCGTGGCGAGCCGATGCGTTTTACGGAATCGGGCCTACGCGAGGTGATTCGATCCGTCATGATCCCGTTGTGGAATGCCTACTCGTTTTTCACTACCTATGCGCAGGCCGATGCCATCACCTTGGCTGACATCGAGCGGGCGCCTGACCCGGCCGACCGGCCCGAAATTGACCGGTGGATTCTCTCCACGCTCCAGACCCTGATCGCCAATGTCAACGAACAGATGGAGGGTTACTACCTCTACGCCGTGATCAAACCGACCCTGGCCTTTATCGACGATCTAACGAACTGGTACATCCGGCGGTCCCGGAGACGATTCTGGCGGGAGAAGAGTGAGGACGACGCCGACAAGCTGGCCGCCTTCGCCACGCTGTATGAGGTCTTGACGACGTTCGCCAAGGTCCTGGCACCCGTGCTGCCATTCATCACCGAGCAGATGTATCAGGGCCTGGTGGCCGAACACCAACCGGATGCTCCAGTCAGCGTTCACCACTGTGATTTCCCCATGGCCGATGAAAGCCTCAGAGATCCCCAGCTCGAGAGCGATATGGAATCGGTGAGAACCACCGTGCGCCTCGGTCACAATCTCCGGAAGCAGTCGAACATCCGGGTACGCCAGCCGCTTCAGAGCGTAACGATCGTGACCAACGACGAGCGGGTAGCCGCCTCGGTCCTGGGACACACTGAACTCATTGAAGAAGAACTGAATGTCAAAGAGGTCCTGGCTTCCCACGATGAAGAGGCGCTCGTTTCATTTTCTGCCAAAGCCAACTTCAAGATTTTGGGGCCGAGGCTAGGAGCAAAGATGAAGGACCTGGCAGCTGCCGTCGAGGTCCTCGGTCACCCAGAAATCCTCGATCTTCAGGCTGGATCGACCATCGAGGTAGCCGGAGAAACGATCACCGTTGCTGACCTCATCATCGAGCGAACCCCCCGGCCGGGCGTCGTCGTAGCGAGCGAAGGCAATCTCTCGGTCGCCCTCGACACCGCCCTGACGGAGCTTCTTCGGTCAGAGGGCATGGCACGCGAAATCGTGTCGGTTGTTCAGAAGATGCGTCGAGACCAAGACCTCGCAGTAACCGACCGAATCACTCTCACGTGGGAGACCGACGATCAGGAGCTCGCCAAAGCCTTCGAGGAGTTCGCCGAAATGATCAAATCAGAAACGCTGGCGACGACCTTCACCTACCGCGAGCACCCTGGGGAACCAGCCAACATGACCGTGGATGGGCGACCCATCCACCTACTCGTCACCGTCGACGACTAGGACTCACGTTCCCAAGGCCGCCGGCGCGGCTCAGGTGTCGGTTCATGGGCGTCACCAACAGGCTCCTCGGC
>CAJQPD010000026.1 GCA_905480085.1 uncultured Acidimicrobiia bacterium | reverse complement strand
GGCGTGGTTCCGCGCGGATGGATCTCAGGCGGCGGGTGAGTCATGTTCGCCAGTCTTTTTTTTCGACTTCTTGGACGGGAAAAAACCACCCAGAGCGAAACTTTTCGCGACCTCAAACAGGGACACGAAGGGCCCGAGGCGTTAGCGCTCGGGCCCATCGATCCCTGGCGACACTGGACAAACCAGCCGATGTTATGGGAAGAGTAGCTGGGAGGCTATCTCGCACCGGCGGCATATGTCGTACTCGCCCTCCTAACATACAACCGCTCACGGTGCGATTCTATAGGCCGCTCGGCTCATTTCTTGAGCCCTAGTTGCCTGGGTCTGCGTACAATGCAAGCATGAAAATACGAAAGCTCTTCTTTCTTGCAGCCATCGTGGGAGCCGTTGCTTCCTTAGTCAACCGGCAAAAGCAGCTCGATGCTCCCACCACCGATGGGATCTGGAAGCCCGTCGACCCACTTTCCGAGTGAACGTCACGCTCAGTAGGAGAACGCCACTTCTCTCACGTGTGTCGCGGGTACTGACAGCGGACCCCGCCATTGACTCCGTGAGCTACTGGGACGGTCGGAGCGATACCGACGTGATCGTGGCCTATGCCGACGACGAGGCCACCAGTCACGCGCCACGTTTCGTGGTGACCGCCGACGAACATTTTGATGGTGCTGGTCTGGCGAACTGCAACCCGAAGGGGTTGGCCGGGGCTCTCGCCCGTGTGCTGGGCGGAACGGTTGAGCATCTTTCGTGGGCCAAGCCCGGTGTGGCTCGCGGGTCTGAAGCAGTCCGGTTTCCCGACCCGGTAGGCCTGCGGTATGGATCAATCATCGACCAGACGTTGACTCTGGCTCCCGCTGGTTCTGCGATCTCGTCGATCGTGGTCGATGTCACGACGGATGGCGGGTCAATTCGATTCGGGGTAGTTGACGACGCCGAGTTTCTCGCCGCCGTCTGCTGGGCGGCCGGAGTCATTGCAGCGGGGTCCGTCATCGAGTCAGGCGACAAGCTGACGCCCACCGAAGTAGCTGGTGAGTATCTTCAGGCCTGCCAGAACGCCGGCATCGTAATTGCCCGGCTTGAGCAAAGTCTTTAGCGACCAAAACCCTCAGCGAGCAGCGTCCTTAACGACCGGTCGGAGCAGGCGACTTCTGCTGGGTGTCTGAAGGAGTCACTACCGCTACGTCGTTCGTTGGCGGAGCGGTTTGCCACGATTGGACTTGCCGGACCGGGCGGTTCTGGGCAGTCACAGGTGCGTTGAACGACTCCTCGAGAACGACCACTTCAAGCCCTCCAACCACGTCGGAGATGAGGTTGTACATTACGGCCCCCAGCGTCGTGATCCCGGTCATGAGGACCGTGAAGGCAACCCCCAGAAACGCGGCCAGACGGAACATGTAGTCGCTGGATGGGACCAAGGGACCGGCGGTGATATCGCGCAACCCGATACTCGAAAGCGTGTCTTCGATAAAGGTCGGATACCCGGCCGCCGTCACAAACGACCAGAAAATGACGCCGCCCAACACGAGCGCCAGTCCCATGACGGCGTACAGCGCGAACGAGACCTTGAGGACCGTCCACGGATCTATCTTCCGGATTATCCGACGCACTCTGCGTACTTGGGCCATGCGGCGTTCAGCTCCTTACCGGGGTCATCGAAGTGTAATGCAGAGCGAGGACCAACCCTACGTTCAAAGAACGACAGCCGTTTGCAATCAGTTCCCGCCTCATCCCTCGATTCCCTCATCCTGCTCCGGGAGCACCACCGCAAAGGCGGCAATGAAGGCGCCGGACGGTAGGTTCATGACCTTCACGCCACTCGCTTCTCGCTTCTGACGGCTGATCTTTTTGGTTGGCATCCGGATGGCAATGCCCGAGGATGAGATGACGAATAGCTCCATTTCGTCGGTTACGGCCCTGGCCCCGACCATGACGCCGCGCACCCTGGTGAGTCGCATCGCCTTGAGGCCGATTCCCCCACGGTTTTGTGGCCGGAATTCGTCCATCTTGGTCCGTTTGCCGTAGCCGCCGGAGGTGAGCAAAACAAGCTCCGCGCCGTCGGTGTTCGAGGCAGCAGAAACCACCCGGTCGCCCTCGCGAAGGCGGATGCCCCGGACGCCTTGCGTCGCTCTTCCCATCGGACGCAGGTCGTTTTCGGAGAAACGGATTCCCATTCCTTGCTCGGTGAAGATCAACACATCATTCTCACCGTTGGTCGTACGAACTGCCACCACTTCGTCGTCCTCTTGCAGTTTGATGGCAATGAGCGACGACTGACGGGAGTCGTACTCTGAAAAGGCCGTCTTCTTGACGACACCGTTCTTGGTAATCATGACGAGATAACGGGCCGTTTCGTAGTCGCGCGTGTCGACAATCGCCTCGATCCTCTCGTCGGGCAACAAGGGAAGCACTGCCTGAGCAAGGACCCCTTTGGCAGTCCGCGATTGACGGGGCACCTGATGGGCCTTGATGCGATGCACCTGTCCCTTGTTCGTGAAGAACAACAAGATGGCATGGGCGGTGGTGTGAAGAAGGCGGGTAATGACGTCGTCTTCGCGAACCTCCGCCGCCTTCACGCCCCGACCACCACGTCCTTGCACCCGGTAGATGTTGGCCGGTACCGACTTCAGGTACCCGGACTGGGTCACCGAAATGATCAGTTCGTCGTCGGCGATCAAATCTTCCAGCGACAGATCGCCTTCATCAGGAACGATCCGGCTACGCCGACTATCCCCGAACTTATCGCGGACTTCGGCGAGCTCATCCTTGATGATCTCCCGACGCCGGGCCGGACTTGCCAGAATCGCTTCAAGGTCTGTGATCAGCGCCATCAATTCGGCATAGCGTTCGCGTAGCTTGTCGACTTCGAGGGCCGTCAAACGACGCAATGGCATATCCAGGATGGCCTTGGTCTGTTCTTCGGAGAGTTCGAACCGCTCGATCAGAGCATTCTTGGCGGCTTCCGTGTCAGCCGAACCACGAATAATCCTGATGACCTCGTCGATGTTGTCAACCGCGATGATGAGGCCCTGGACGATGTGGGCTTCCCTCTGGGCCTTATCGAGACGGAAACGGGTCCGGCGCTCGATGACTTCCATCTGATGGTCGAGGTAGTAACCGATCAATTCACCAAGGTTGAGGGTCCGCGGAATCCCATCAACCAGGGCAACGTTGTTCACACCAAACGAATCCTGAAGCTGAGTGGTCTTGAAGAGCTGGTTCAAGACGACCTGCGGGACGGCGTCCTTCTTGAGCTGGATTACGATACGCGTACCGACCCGGGAGCTCGACTCGTCTCGGAGGTCTGAAATACCGTTCAAGGTCTTGTCGTTCACGAGTGCGGCAATTCGCTCGAGAACTCGACTGGCAGACACCTGATACGGCAGTTCGGTCACCACGATGCAGGTTCTACCCCTGACCTCCTGGACGTCGGTCACCGCCCGAATCTTGATTGATCCGCGACCGGTCAGCAAGGCATCCTTGATCCCCCTGGTACCGACAATGTAGGCGCCGGTCGGAAAGTCCGGACCCTTGACAAACTGGAGATAATCCTCGACTGGAGCATCGGGATTATCGATCCCGTATATCGCCGCGTCGATGATCTCACCGAGATTATGGGGCGCCATGTTGGTAGCCATACCCACTGCGATGCCCTGACTGCCGTTGGCGAGCAGGTTCGGGAAGCGGGCAGGTAGGACGGTTGGCTCCTGGAATTCGCCCGAGTAGTTCGATGAGAAGTCAACCGTATCCTCGCGAATGTCCTGGAGTAGATACGAGGCCAACTGCGACAACCGGGCTTCCGTATATCGCATGGCGGCGGCCCCGTCGTCAGGGGTTCCAAAGTTTCCCTGCGGATCGATAAGTGGGTAACGGAGCGAAAAGTTCTGCCCCATTCTCACCATGGCGTCATAGATGGCATCGTTCGAGTGCGGGTGATACTTACCCATGACGTCACCGACCACGGTGGCCGACTTACGGTGGACCGAAGCCGACGTCATGTTGTTTTCGAACATTGAATAGATAATTCGCCGCTGAACGGGCTTCAGGCCGTCCCTGGCGTCGGGAAGCGCCCGCGACACGATGACCGACATCGCATATTCAAGGAACGACGCGGATATCTCGTCCTTGATATCGATCTCAGGAATGTTTTCAGTGGTTTCGTCTGCCATGGGGGACTCCTAAATATCCAGGAAGCGAACGTCTTTGGCGTTCTGCTGAATAAAGCTTTTGCGAGATTGCACATCGTCACCCATCAGAACCGTGAACATCTCATCGGCCAGCGCGGCGTCGTCGATCTCAACGCGCATAAGGGTGCGGGTGGCGGGATTCATCGCCGTGTCCCACAGTTCATTGTCATTCATTTCGCCAAGGCCCTTGAACCGCGACGGAGTGATCTTCCGGCCCTCGTTCTCGGCCATAAACGTTTCGAGGGCCGCATCGTCCTTGAGGTAGATCACCTGTTTCCCCATCTTGACGCGATACAAGGGAGGAACGGCTACGTAGACGAAGCCTGCCTCGATCAGGCCGCGTAAGTGACGGAAGAACAGGGTGAGGAGCAGAGTTCGGATGTGAGCACCGTCGACATCGGCATCAGCCAGAATCACGATCTTGTGGTACCTGGCCTTCTCGATGTCGAACTCGTCGCCAATGCCGGTCCCTGAGGCGGTAATAATTCCCTGGACCTCGTTGTTCTGAAGAGCCTTGGCAAGACGAGCCTTTTCGACGTTGAGGATCTTGCCCCGAATCGGCAAAATTGCCTGGAATTCGGAATCCCGTCCCGTTTTGGCGGGACCGGCCGCAGAGTCACCCTCGACGATGAAGAGCTCGGACAGAGACGCTTCGCGCGACGAGCAGTCCGCCAACTTGCCAGGCAACGACGCGGACTCCAGGGCCGTCTTGCGACGGGTGAGGTCGCGCGCCTTGCGAGCTGCTTGACGGGCTTTTTGAGCCGAAACGCACTTTTCGGCGATCCGTCTCGATTCCGCAGAGTTGCGCTCCAGCCACTCGGGGATCAACCGGTTCATGGTCTTGGTGACGTAACTACGAATCTCGGTATTGCCGAGCTTCGTCTTGGTCTGGCCTTCAAACTGGGGCTCGCGGACTTTCACCGAGATGATGGCAGTAAGTCCCTCCCGAACGTCCTCACCACTGAGGTTGTCGTCCTTCTCTTTCAAGATGCCCTTGGCCCGGGCAAACTCGTTCAGGGCACGGGTCAGGGCGGTACGGAATCCCTCTTCGTGGGTTCCTCCCTCGTGCGTATTGATGTTGTTGGCAAAGGTAAGAACCGTCTCGGTGTATCCGGTGGTCCACTGGAGGGCGACATCCAATTCGTGCTGATCGGCAGAATCCTCAAACTGCAAAATCCGGCCATGGATCGGCTCGCGACTCGCGTTGAGGTGCTTGACGAAGTCAATGAGACCCTGCTTATACAGGAACGTTTCTCCGACCGGTTCCTCCCCGCGTTCGTCACGAAGGCGGATCTCGAGTGCCTTGTTCAAGAAAGCCATTTCGCGAAGGCGTCCGACGATCGTTTGATAGTTGAACTCGGTGGTTTCGGTAAAGGTGACCGGAGACGGCCAGAA
>CAJQPD010000025.1 GCA_905480085.1 uncultured Acidimicrobiia bacterium | reverse complement strand
ACGTGGTTGTAGAGCGACATCACCTCGAACCCGAGCGAAGCCGAGAGCTTGCGCATAGACATCTTCTCGACTCCTTCGGTGTCGGCCAGGTCGACCGCTGCGGTGAGTATGCGATCTCGGCTGAGAGGGATGCGGATGTCGGTCATATCGGTTCCTGTTGACATACGTACATTGTACATGTAGCGTACATTGTACCGAGAACGTACGCCGTACGTGTGCTGGCACTTCAGCCAAGCACAGGAGAGACACCCATGGCAACCACCGACGCAGCCGGGTCGCACCAGGCAGAATCGAGCATCATGCAAGCTGTCACCAGGAGTCGCTACGGCGGAGCCGAAGTCCTCGAACTTCGTGAGATCGAGCGACCCGAACCGGGCGAAGGTCAGGTCCTCGTCGAGGTGCGGGCGGCATCACTCAACGCACTCGACTGGCACCTCCTCACCGGGACGCCGTACTTGGTCCGGCTCGTCAACGGGCTCCGGGCGCCCAAGCGCGCCGGGATCGGGGTCGATGTCGCGGGGATCGTCGAATCGGTCGGCGAAGGTGTCGAGGGGGTCCGTCCCGGCGACGCCGTGTATGGTGCCGGGTCTGGTACGTGCGCCGAGTATGCGTTGGCCAAGGCTGAGCTCCTGTTGCCGCTGCCCGACGGTATCGACTTCAGTCAGGCCGCCACCTTCAATGTTGCCGCCATCACCGCTCTCCAAGGGCTTCGCGACGTCGGGAGTGTGAAGCAGGGCCAACGCGTGCTGATCAACGGAGCGGCCGGCGGTGTGGGAACCTACGCCGTACAGATCGCCAAGCTGATGGGCGCTCACGTGACTGCGGTGTGCAGCGGACGAAACGTCGAAATGGTCCGCTCGCTCGGCGCCGACGAGGTTATCGATTACACCGGGGCCGATGTGAGCGATCTCGGTCTTCGCTTCGATGTCATTTTCGACAACGCCGGCAGCCAGCGTCCATCGAAGCTCGCACGGATGCTCGAGCCCGGTGGCATCGTCGTCGTCGTCACCGGCCCGAAGCGCGGGAAGGTCATCGGTCCGCTCGGCCATATCGTCCGATCCAAGCTTCGATTCGCTTTCAGGTCCGGTAGGGCGGGGACCGTGAATGCCGTCACCAAGCGCCAGGATCTCCAACAGATCGGCGACTGGGTGGCCGCCGGTTTCATCGCCCCCGCCATTCATCGCACGTTCTCACTCGACCAGACGATGGATGCGGTCGAGTTGCTCGGCAGCGGACATGCCCCGGCCAAGCTCGTGATCAACCTGCGGGACTGACCTCAGAGTTCGGCCCGGCTAGCCCTTTGACTAGGCGATCTCAGTGTATGCGGCGGCCATTCGCTTGCTCAGCCAATCCTCCGGCTTGAGAATGTAGATGCCCCCGTTGACCCGGTCGGTAATGAAGACCGTGTGGTCGGCGTCTACCCAGACATCGTTGATCTGAACCGCCGGCTGGCCGTCAGGCGTGTCAGGAAGGTAGTGGCCGATCTCGACCGGTTCGGCCGGGTTCTCGATGTCATAGACCCGTAGGCCACCGTTGAAATAGGTAGCGAACACGAGTGTCTGGCTTTGGTAGGACCCTGGCTGATTTTCGTGCAGGCAATGGGCTCCGAATCGGAGGCCTCGATCACAGAAGTCACCCTCGGGAACCGGACAGATCGCGATCACTTGCGGGTTGGTTTCGTCGCTGATGTCGACGATCCGAACCATGTGCGGGTCGTCCTCGCAGCCGTTGGTGACGGCTTCGTCGGTCACGACCAGAAGATTGCGGTCTGGCAGGGGGAGGCAGGTGTGGGTGTGTCCCCCGATCTCCCAGTTGAGGTGTGAGATGGTCTGAGGGCTCGTCAGGTCGGAAATATCGAGGATGACCATGCCCGAATTCCAGAACCCGGCGTAGGCGCGATTGCCATGGACCAGGGCGTGGTGGACAGATCGTTCCTCGTCTGCCGGCCAATCGGGGGTTTCGCCGTCTGCCATGCCGGGCCACCACCAGCGCCCGGTCTCAACGGGGTTGGTCGGATCGGAAACGTCGATGATGTTCCAGATTCGCTCAACGAATCCAGTCGGTCGCGACGACACGTAGGCGTAGCGCCCGCCGGTGTAGGAGATGCGGTGGACCCCCATCCCGGTCGAATCCCAGAAGCCCACCTCGGTTGGGGCGAGTGGATCGGTTGTGTCGTAGACGGCCATGCCGACCCGAGCCGGTGGCCCGCCCCGGAATGCTTCATGGTTGATGAGCAGGATCCCATCAGCCGCTACTGCTTTGTGGGTGTGGCCTCCCTCGGGTGCCGGCCACTGGTCGACCAGACGCGGCGAACTCAGATCCGAGATGTCCAGGATCGAGGTGCCCTGTCGGGAGGGACCGAAATGCGCAACATAGAGGGCGTCGCCGTTGCGGGCGATCTGCATGCCGTCGCCGTTGCCCCCCAGGTTGGAGTGACCTATGAGTTTGAAACCAAGCGAGTCCTCTGGATGTCCCATTCAGTCGCTCGTCACATTGTGTCCGGCGACTACGGTTTCGCCGTTGGCCAGGTCAATCGCCTCTTGGAGTTGGCCCTGTTTTGATCCGAGGGTCCGTAGCCATCGCTGGCCACCGAACGTGAATCCCACCCAGTAGCCAAGTTCGACGAGTTCTTCCTCGGTGAACTCGTTGCGGAGGTCCACCCACATGGCGTCATCGGCGAGATCGGGGTTCCACATGATGGCATCGGCGTATCGCATGGCCAGTTTTTGGCGGCCGGAGTATTTGTCTGACCGTTCGTAGTTGAGGATGTCGAAGCGTTCGTCGTCGTCGGTGTTGATGGTTCGGGCGATGCCCTGGTTCGAGCAGTACGTGCAGTCGCCGGAGATAGCGATGTATGCCCGGATGAGTTCCTTGAGGTCGAAGTCGAGGAACCCTTCGTGATAGATCCACTCCCGGGTCCTGGTGAAGGACCTCATGACGCCCGGAACATGGGCGCGAATGGCCTGAAACTCAGGACCAGGCTTGCCGTGCGTCATGGCAGTTTCGAGAAACTCCCGACAATCGGGTTCATCGATGGTTTCCGGCAGCCGGAAACTAATACGTGCCATCACAGGTCCTTTCAGAGGCTGCAATCGATTGTAGTACACTCGGAAAGCGCCAGTTTGGAGTCCGACGGTATCGTTCCGTGGCATCCACTAGGGGAGACAAGACCATGGCTTTGCGGACCACTCTCAAGGATGTAGCTCGCGAAGCGGGTGTCCACACGTCGACTGCGTCGCGAGCTCTCAACGACCAGACCAGCTCGGTCGTCAACCGGGAGACCCTTGAGCGCGTACTCGAGGCGGCCAAGCGCCTTGGATATGCTCCGCATCCGCTGGCCCGTGGTCTTCGGACCAACCAGACCATGACTGCCGGGATCGTCATACCTGATGTCGAAAATCCGCTGTTCGGCCAAATAATCGCCGGCGTCGAGTCAGCGCTCGGTGAAGACGGATATTCACTGCTCATCGCCAACTCCGAGCGTCACCATCCGGATCCGGATTCGACGATTCGGGCGTTCGTCGAGCGACGGGTGGATGGGCTCATTTTGGCGACGGCCACGCGCGATGATGTGCTTCTTGAGACGCTGGCATCGGGAGATATTCCGATCGTGTTGGTGAACCGGACTACCGAACGGGTTAACCTCCCATCCGTTCTTGGCGATGATCATGCCGGTATTGGCCTCGCGGTCGAGCACCTCGAAGCGCTCGGTCACGTCGCTATCGGGCATGTTGCCGGCCCGCTGTCACTGTCGACCGGGCGCGATCGGTGCGAAGCGTTCAACATCTGGATGAACAAGCTCGGATTGGTCGCTG
>CAJQPD010000024.1 GCA_905480085.1 uncultured Acidimicrobiia bacterium | reverse complement strand
CCCACGCCAAGCAACGCCAGTTCCCGGCTCCCCGGTGCAGCGCCCCGGACTTCAACCGCCGCCACGTTGGGAACGGGAGGCACAATCACGGTGCAACCGGTTTGGGCTGTGGCGTGTGTCCAATGACCCACCCTCACTCCGGCAATCGAGGTGAGGCTCATGTCTCATACACCCTTCTCAATCGGGGACCCAGGCGACAGAGAACCTCATAATTGATGGTGCCAAGCCGGACAGCCAACTCCGTGGCGGTGATCTCCTCCCCGCCCTGGCGACCGAGGAGAACCACCTCATCGCCCAGTCGCACATCGGCGTCACCGACGTCGACCATGATTTGATCCATCGTGACGGTCCCGGCCATGGGATATCGTTGGCCGCCAATCAGCACCTCGGCGTCGCTCAGCCCTCGCCCGTACCCGTCGGCGTAGCCGATCGGCACGGTAACAACGGTCGAATCCACCTGGAGCGGGCGACGGCGACCGTACGACGGTCGCTCCCCCGCTGACAATCGCTGGACATGCGAAACGGCCGACTCGACTCGCAGGGCGGGCACCAGATCAATCGGCCCGACCGTCTCAGGGTGAGGTGAAAGGCCATAGACCCCAATGCCGGGTCGCACCAGGTCGTACCAGTACTCACGGCCGAGGAATATTCCGGCCGTGTTGGCGAGATGTCGAAGCGGAGGCTCAATGCCCAACGATGCCAGTTCATCCAAAACGCCTACAAACCGATCTCGCTGGAGTGCGGTGTAGTCCGGATCGGTATCGGCAACCGCCAGATGTGACCACACTCCTTCAAGCTCAAGGGTTGGTTGTCGGGCAACCGTCAGGGCGATCGCTACCGCCTGATCGGGCGCCGCACCGACCCGGTGCATGCCCGTATCGACTTTGAGATGGACCGACTTTGGCAAGGTGGTCACCGATGCAAGTGCTTCGACAAACCAGGCGCTGTATACCGTCGGCATCAAGTCCCAATCCACGACAGCCTTGACCATCCCGGCAATCGGTTCCGAAAGCAGCAGGATCGGCACGGAGATCCCCGCTTCCCGCAGACGAATACCTTCCTCGACCGTTGCGACACACAGGCGTTGCGCTCCACCGGCAATGGCGGCTTCAGCAACGGGTACATCCCCATGCCCGTAACCGTCGGCTTTCACTGCCGGGCAAACCAGAGCCCCATCCACGTGGTTGACAAATGCCGCGACATTGGCCGTGATAGCTGAAAGGTCTACGGTGACCCGCGAAGGCCTCATAGACCCCACCGGCCCAGTTCGGCGGCCAACCTTGCGGCCGTGACCGTAGTTTCTTCGGAGATCGCGG
The DNA here is from genome assembly GCA_905480085.1 of uncultured Acidimicrobiia bacterium. Classification (GTDB taxonomy): domain Bacteria; phylum Actinomycetota; class Acidimicrobiia; order Spongiisociales; family JAENVV01; genus JAENVV01. Next base: position 4,372 of record CAJQPD010000024.1, on the reverse strand, counting down.
CGCCTGCCACACCGTGCCAGTAGGCGGCCGACACCGCCGCTGACAGGGCGGGGGCCCCGCCAGCCCAGCGGGAGGCAATCATTCCAGCCAAGACATCCCCCGTCCCGATGGTTGCCAGCTCTGGCCCCGGGGTGGTTACCGCAACGACTTTCGATCCGACGCGCCCCGATTCGGCGACAAACGTCGGCGAACCTTTGAGCAGAACCGTCGCACCGGTCTCCTTGGCCAACCGGCCGGCCGATTCATACGTACCGACCTCACCGGTCATGGCCTGAAACTCGCCGGCATGGGGAGTCAGCAAAGTTTCCCCTTCGCGCTGGGTGACCACGTCGATGAGGTTGGGGAGCCGCAAACCTCCGGCATCGAGCAGCACTGGACCTTTCCGGCGTTCAAGGATCTGGAGGATGAAATCATCGGACCCTTCCAATCCGGGCCCGACTACCAACACACCAAATCGTGCAGCCGCATCGAGCACCCGTGGCACATCTTCGCCTGTCCAGACCTCACGGCTCCCCAGCACCGGCCGGAGGATCGCTGGAAACCCCCGATAGTCCTCCGCATTAGCGCGGTTGACAGCAACGGCGACCGCTCCGGCCCCGCACTGCAGGGCAGCCTCGGCGGCCAGATACGCAGCGCCGGTCATTCCAGCCGATCCGCCGACCACCATGACCGAACCAACCGACCATTTGTGGGCTTGCCGCGAGCGTTCGGGGCGAATGGCATCAGCCTCCTCGGCCACCCAGAACTCCGCCTCGCCGCCTTCGAGACCGATGTCGGCAATCGTCACTTCTCCGCACAGGTCCGCCCCAGCCCCGACCAGGTGTCCGACTTTCAGGGCATGGAACGTAACGGTTCTAACCGCCCGAAACGCCGGGCCATCGACTACCCCGGTCGAAGCGTCGACCCCGGAGGGGATATCAATGGCCAGAACCGGGAGGTTCGATCGGGTCCATGGAACTATTCGATCGTGGAGCCGCCCGTGGAACCCCCCGCCGAACAACCCATCGATGACCAGATCCGCAGGAATGACCTGTTCGGACCATGGCTGGACCTTGACGCCTGACCTGACCGCTCGATCGGCCGCCCACCTGGCGAGCTGGCCGGCGGGCTGGGCAAACTCGAAGATCGTGACATCTACTCCCCGGCCAGCCAGGTAGTGGGCGGCTATGTACCCGTCACCACCGTTGTTGCCTGATCCGGCGAGTACCGCCACCCGGTGACCGTAACCGATGCCCATCTCGGCCGCCGCCAATGCGACAGCCAGACCGGCCCGGTCCATGAGCACTTCAAGAGGGGTGGTCGATGCCTTGTCGAGCTGGGCCGAGGTGGCAGCAGTGTGAACGGGCCGCATGGCGCCAACGCTAGTAACTCATGACAGAAATAGCACCTGCGGCGAACCCGATCAACGCCGGTTAGTGATTACCCATGGCAATGGCGAACACCATCGCCTGATCGTCCGTGTGGGTTATGGAGACCTCAAAGCCGACAACCCCGATCATGGCCGCCCGGGCGGCGGCGGTGCCGAAGACATTCACTGTGGGCTTTCCACCTCCGGTGATCTCGACATCGGTCCACCTGATCCGGCGCCAACCGGTCCCCATCGATTTCATGACAGCCTCTTTGCCTGCGAATCGGGCCGCCAATCGACGGGCTGGATTCGCAAAACGAAACGCGTAGTCCTGCTCATGCTCGGTGAAGCAACGCTGGGCGAAACGAGGATATCGGGCGAGGAGGTCGGCCACCCGAGAGATATCCGCCAAGTCAACGCCAACCCCGATAATTTGCATCCGACCAGCCTAACGACCCGTCTAGGCGAACGCAGCCCTGACCACGGCGACCAGTTCCTCGGTTTTTGAGAGAGCGACCGACTTTTCGGCAGCTTCCACCATCACCCTGACGACCGGTTCGGTACCGGATGCACGCACCAACACCCGGCCGTTGTCACCGAGTTCACGCTCGACGTCAGCTACCGCAGCCCACAACAAATCAGCCCCGGCCAGACCCGACGCGTCAGCGACCCGGACATTTCGCAATATCTGAGGGAATTCTGTGATGACCTCGGCTCTGAGTTCTCGCAGCTCCTTGCCGGTTGATGCCATCACGTCGGCCAACTTCACCGCACTGAGCGTGCCGTCGCCAGTGGTAGAGGTGTCAAGAAAGATCATGTGGCCGGATTGTTCGCCGCCCAGGACCGCCCCGTGTTCCTTCATCGATTCGAGAACATATCGGTCGCCAACCGCAGTCGAGATAACGTCGATACCAAGATCGCGCATGGCCTTGTGAAACCCCAGGTTGGCCATGACAGTCGTCACGACGAGGTTGTTCGCGAGTACGTTTCGCTCTTTCATATGCCGGGCGAGGATCGCCATCACGACATCGCCGTTGGCCGGTATCCCGTTCTCATCAATGGCTATCAATCGGTCGGCGTCGCCGTCAAAGGCGAATCCAACCCGGCCGCCAGCAGACCTGGCCAGAGCCTCTGGATGAGTGGCCCCGACGCCATCATTGATATTGGTACCGTCGGGGTCGGCCGCCGTCACGTCGACCGATGCTTTGAGTCGGCGAAAGATCTCGGGGGCCGTCTTGAAGGCCGCCCCATTGGCAGTATCGAGGACGAACTCCATGCCCTGGAACGTATGGTCGGCGGCTTGAACCACTGACTGAACGTACGCCTCAGCCGCGTCGGCATGAACGAACCGGGTCCCTACGCCAGGGCCGACCGGAGTCCGCCAGGGTGCCCCCCGTCGAAGCCGCGCCTCAACCCGGTCCTCCTCGGCATCGGTCAATTTGAACCCGGCCGCCCCAAGCAGCTTTATTCCGTTGTCGGGAGCCGGATTGTGCGACGCCGATATCACAACGCCCATCATCGCGCCGGAGTGGGCGGTGGCGTGAGCAATCGCCGGCGAAGGCAACACTCCAGCATCGAGGGTGTCAATGCCCACCGCATGGAAACCTGCCTGAAGGGCGGTAGAAAGCATTTCGCCCGACCGACGGGTGTCGCGCCCGACCACGACCGGCCCAAAGTCCAGAAGTTCGCCCGAGGCGCGACCGAGCGCGAGAGCAAACTCAGGAGTCAGTGCCGTGTTGGCGACGCCACGGATACCGTCCGTACCAAAAAGCCGGTGCCCTTCCCGGAGCATTGCCGGTTTAGCGCTTGGTGTACTGCGGTGCCCGACGAGCCTTGCGAAGACCGTACTTCTTGCGCTCGACCTTGCGGCTGTCGCGAGTCAGAAGACCTTCCTTCTTCAACGCGGGTCGCAACTCGGGGTCGAGCAAGATGATGGCCCGGGCGATACCCAGCCGAATCGCATCGGCTTGCCCGGTGGTGCCCCCACCCTCGACTGAAGCAATTACGTCGTACCTGTCGGCGAGGTCGACGACCTTCAACGGTGTGGTGACACGATTCTGCTGACCGGGAGTGCTGAAGTACTTGGATAGCGGCTTGCCGTTGAGAGTGACCTCACCGGTGCCGGGATAGAGACGAACCCGCGCAACGGAACTCTTACGCCGGCCGGTTGCGATAGCCAGAGGCTGTGCTTTTGCCATCAGGCTTCCACCTTTCGAATATCAAGAACTAGATCACGAGGCTGTTGGGCCTGGTGCGGATGGTCAGGGCCGGCATAGACCTTGAGCTTGCTTCCCATTTGACGACCAAGTCGGTTCTTGGGAAGCATGCCATTGATGGCCTTTTCGACAATACGTTCGGGGTACTTCTCCATAAGCTCCGCAAATGACTGTTCCCGTAAACCACCGGGAAAACCGGAGTGCCGGTAGTAGATCTTGGACTCCGACTTGTTCGAGGTCACGGCAACCTTCTCGGCATTGATGACCACTACGTGATCACCGACGTCGAGATGCGGAGCAAATTCTGGTTTGTGCTTGCCGCGCAGAATTCGGGCAACTTCGGACGAAAGCCGACCGAGCGGCAGGCCAGTCGCATCAACGACGAACCACTCACGCTTGACGTTGGCAGGCCGGGTCGAATGTGTTTTTTGGAACTTCACGGTGAAACCTTTGCGGTATTTCGAAAAAAAGATCGACGCGCCACGAACGCAGTCCACGTGCGTGGGCTGGATCATGCTAGGCGATCGGCTAGAGGGCCGTCAAAGCGAGGGAACCGGTTGCCGTCCCGAACCCAGGGCGAGACCGGCCAGAAGCACACATCCGGCCACTCCCAGCAGGGCAGCATCGTGAAATACGGTGAGCAGATCAGCGATCAATGCGTCGGCGGTAGTCACGGCCGGCACCTTCGAAAGCACAAAATTCGTGAGCGTGGCAGTGCCGATTGCCATGCCCACCAGACGACTGAGAATCACGACCGCCGATCCACCGCCACTCGACTCGACCGGCACAGCCTGCAACACCCGTTCGG
>CAJQPD010000023.1 GCA_905480085.1 uncultured Acidimicrobiia bacterium | reverse complement strand
CTGCCTCGCCTTCGACGGGCACCGCATCGGGAACCGTCACTACGAGTTCGGAGTCTTCATCGGGAACGAGCTCGCGCCCGACCGCCAGCACGGTCAGTCCCTGGAGCACGTAGCGGCTCAACGTTTTGGATGACTGGGGTATGACGATATCCGGGATGCCGTCGCCGTCCGTGTCTACACCCTGACCGCCTGGCACGGCTGTGCCGGTCGCGTCCGTGGCGGTCACTTCGCCGAGTCCCAATCCATCGACTGGAGTGAAGCCAACCAACTCGACTTCACCAGTCACGATCATGTTGATCCGGTCGCCTGGGCGAACCATTTCATTGAGGCCCTGGTTACCCGGAGCGGAGATCGTCATCGCCTGTTTTCCATTTGGAATCACGTCGGCGAGCGGGCGGACATCCTCGGTAATGGGCGTCCATTGATCGGCGGTCAGAACCTGGTTGGCCGAAATCGGCCCGGCCGCGACCCGGTTGTTCAACACGAAGGCTTCTAGGTCGGCCTCGTTCGTGATCGCTCTGTCTGGCACGAACTTCTTGTTCTCAATTGACAACACAAACCACTCATTGGCGTTCGCCACGATGCCTTCGGTGCCTTCAGGCACGAGCGCCGTGGTCCGATAAACGGCGACTTCCTCAAACCCTTCCATGGCAGCGGTTTCGGCGTTGGTCAGTACCTGCCAAACGGCGAGCGCCGCCAGGCCGGCCAAAATGATCGCAATTGCGAGAACTACTACCCTTTTACCCACGACTTCTCCTCTGAAACTCCGAAACAGGCTGCGGGACAAGCCTGCCTAGCCTTGTCGCTCTTTTAGCGGCCAACCTGTCCCCCCTTTATGTTCTTGATAGACGTGTTGTTATTAAACCCACAAACGAGTACCCGAACGTGGGCAACTAGGTTCATGGACTCCCTTGGTGAAACCCACAAACCTGGTTCACCAACGTCCTGAGAAACACTACTACAGGCCGTTAACGAACCGACGCTTTTGGATCGGGCCACCCCTTCCGGGATGACCCGCCCCAATTACTATCGGCGACCTATGCCGCGCTCTTTAAGCTCTTGTAAAATTGCTTCGAGCGACGAGTCGACGTTGAAAGCGCTCTCGGTCTCCTCGGTGGATTCGGTTTCGCGCTCAAACTCATGGCGCTCCGGCGGACGACGGCGGGGAGCAACCGGTTCGGCAGCGGGTCGTTCCTGGTATCCAGGGAGCGCCTGCTTGATCGACAAGCTCACCCGACGGCGCTGGTTATCCATCTCCGTCACCTTCACTTCCACCGGTTGACCGAGCGACAATTCCAGCTCTGGGGACTCCACGCGGTGCATGGCGATCTCCGAAACGTGAACGAGACCTTCGACACCTTCGCCAACGGACACGAATGCACCGAATGGCACCGTCTTCGTTACCACGCCGCTGACGTTGTCACCGACGGAGAACTGGCGGGCGAATGACTCCCAGGGATCTTCCATCGTCTGCTTGATCGAAAGGGAAATACGTTCGCGTTCCCGATCGACTTCCAGCACACGCACCTGCACTTCGTCACCGACCTTGACCACTTCCGATGGGTGATTCACATGCTGGTATGACAGTTCTGACACGTGGACGAGTCCGTCCATGCCACCAAGATCAACGAAAGCACCAAAGTTGACCACCGATGAAACAACGCCGGGACGTGCGTCTCCGACCTTCAAGTCGTCAAGGAATGCCTGGCGCTGCTCGGCCTGAGCTTCTTCGAGCCAGGCACGTCGAGACAACACAACGTTGTTCCGGTTCCTATCGAGTTCAATGACCTTGGCTTCGATCTGTTCGCCGACATATGGGTCGAGATCGCGCACCCGGCGCAGTTCGACCAGCGACGCCGGCAGAAACCCGCGCAGCCCGATATCGACGATGAGTCCACCTTTGACAACCTCGATCACGGGGCCAGTCACGGTACCTCCGGCATTGGTGATCCGCTGAATCTTTCCCCAAGCTCGCTCATACTGAGCTCGCTTCTTGGACAGAATGAGTCGGCCTTCTTCGTCTTCCTTGTCGAGGACGAGCGCCTCAAGCGTCTCTCCAATTTGCACGACGCTGAGCGGATCAACTGCCTTGCGGATGGACAACTCGCTGAGCGGGATCACGCCTTCACTCTTATAGCCGATATCGACGAGCACCTCATCGTTCTCGATCGCAACGACAACACCTTCGACAATGTCGCCCTCTTTGAACTCCAACATGGTGTGTTCGATAGCAGCTTCAAAATCATCGGCGATGCTGTCTGGAAGGTCCGAGATGCGGGTCGGAACAATGGCCGGCGGGCCATCGTAAATCGGCTCTTCGACCACTTCATCGGCAACCTCAGCCACCGGCGCCACAGCATCGGCCTCCGCGGCCGCGGTCACTGGGTGCGGCTCTTCGACGACAGGCGCCTCAGAAACCTCGGGCTGAACAGGCTCAGGAGACATCTCCGATGCCTCCGGCACGGCCGGAACTTCATCAGCAACAACCGGAGCCTCAGCCGAAGGTGATTCGACTTCCTCAGCAGGTTCGGGGGTGGTGGTTTCGGAGTCCGGTGGTACCGGTACTTCAGAGTGGGCAGCCTCGGCGTCGATAGCCTGCGGCTCGGGGGTCACCTCGTCCGGATTGGACGCGGCTTCGTTATCAGTAGACATTGATTTTTCTATTACCTCCAGAAAAGCTCCCGCGGTCTAGCCACGAGGCAAAAAGGAGCCTAGCAGTGGAACCTGCGGTGACCAACATGATTCATCCCTTCACATCCGCCAGCGAATGCCCGACCCCAACGTCCACCCGCAGCGGAACGGCCAAATCGGCAACCCCCTCCATGGCAGCCACGACGACTGCGGTCAACTCATCTACATCGGACAGGTTGGCCTCAATTACCAACTCGTCGTGGATCTGAAGTAGCTGGATCCCCGATGTTCCAGCGAGACGGTCCTCGACCTCCAGCATGGCCAGCTTGATGATGTCGGCCGCGGTTCCCTGTACCGGAGCGTTCAAAGCCATCCGTTCACCCATCTGTCTGATCCGCCAGTTGTCGGACCGCAATTCGGGCAAATACCTCCGCCGGCCAAAGACCGTCTCTGTGTATCCGACCGACTTGGCACCATCGACGATCGACTGCATGAAAGCCTGGACACCGGGGAATTTGGCGAAATAGGCATCAATGTGTTCTTTGGCTTCGTCGCGGGAGATTTCCAGCCGCTCGGACAAGCCGTAGGCCTCCATGCCATAGAGAAGTCCGAAGTTGATGGCCTTGGCCCGCCGCCGTTGCTCGTTGGACACTTCGGCCGGGTTGACGCCGAAGACCGAGGCAGCAGTGGCGGTGTGGACATCGGCACCCGCCGACCCGAACGCGGCAAGCAGTCCCTCGTCACGGCACATGTGAGCGAGAATCCTCAGTTCGATCTGGCTGTAGTCGGCGACAATGAATGTATTCCCAGGTGCAGCCACGAACGCCCGCCGTACGGTCCGGCCGGTTTCGGATCGAACCGGGATGTTCTGAAGGTTCGGGTGATCTGACGACAGCCGCCCGGTCGCCGCACCAAGCTGATTGAAGGTGGTATGGATCCGCCCATCCGACTTGATCAGCGGGAGAAACCCATCCACGTAGGTCGAACGGAGCTTTTCCAACTCGCGATAGCGCAGAAGCTGTTCAACGATGGGATGCTCGAGCTTGGCGAGTACTGAGGCATCGGTGGAAGGAACTCCTTTGGAGGTCTTCTTAAGAACGGGTAGTTCGAGCTTCTCGTATAGGACGACCCGTAACTGAGTAGTCGAGTTGATGTTGAACACTTCGCCCGCAATCTCGTGGATGGCGATCTCTAGCGCAGCGAGATCGCGTCTGAGAGTCTCACCCAGTTCAACCAGATAGTCCTTGTCAATCCCGATCCCTCGTCGCTCCATGGCGTGAAGCACGGGAATGAGAGGCATCTCGATTGTGTCAAATAACTCGCGAGAAGCCTGCTCATCGAGAATCGAGCCGAGCGTCTCAGCGACCAGTAGCGTGGCGACCGCCCGGCGACCGGCCGATTCGAGGTTCTCACCGCCAGTAGTCTCAAAATCGAAGGCACCTTGGGCCGGTGCATCTGATGCGTCAACGCTGTCGATCTCGATATTTGCGTATCGGTCAGCAATCTCTTCCAGCCCGAAGGCTCGACCGGTCGGGTTGACGACGTACGCTGCCACGGCGGGATCAAATACCACGCCTCGGAGCGCCATATCACCAAGGGCTCCCATTAACGCCTTGGAATCGTGGATGATTTTTGGGATCGTCGCATCGGCCAACCAGGAAGCGGCCAACGCCACATCACGCAACACGAACGACCGATCGGCAGTCGCGGCAAACGCCAAGCCATCAATCCGACCCGCCTCCCAGACGGGAGCGACTGCCACCGACCCGGGAAGAGACGAAACTGCCTCCATTGACGTGACCAACTCGATTTCGGTGTCGAGCACCCTGCCGGTGGGAGCCAGCCCACCGGGATGCACAGCCGTGAGCTCGCTCCACAGCGTGTGAAACTCCAATGAGTCAAAGAGTTGTTTGGCGGCGTTTTCGTCCCAGTCGGACCAGACGAGCCCATCGGAACGGATCTCTGAATGAAGGGGAACCGTATCCACCAAGGTCATCAGACGCCGGTTCAGAAAGGCTTGCTCGCTGGCCTCCTCGAGATTCTGCTTCAGTCTTGGAGTCAGGTCATCGAGGTGTTCGTAGATGCCATCCAGGCCTCCATAGTCAGCAATGAGGCGAGCAGCGGTCTTCTCCCCCACTCCCTTCACCCCGGGAAGGTTGTCAGAATTGTCTCCACGAAGCGAGGCATACTCCACGTATTGATCCGGTCGGATGCCGTACTTTTCCTCTATCCAGCTCGCATTGGCCATCACGATGTCGGAAATACCTCGCCTGGTATAGACGACCTTGACATGATCATCTACCAGCTGAAAGCTGTCTCGATCGCCGGTGACAACTAGAACGTCGAAGCCATCCTCGACGCCCCGACGAACCAGCGTGGCAATGACATCATCGGCCTCGAAGCCCGGCACACGGAATTGCTCGATACCCAGCGCCGTAAGAATCTCATCGATGAATGGCAACTGAGACTTAAAATGATCAGGAGCGGATTCTCGCTGGGCTTTGTACAGAGGGTAATCCTCGGTCCGAAAGGTTGACCGCCCGACGTCCCAGGCCACGGCCAGACGGTCTGGATGATGATCGCCAAGCAGTTTCACAAGCATTCGCATGAACCCGTAGGCAGCGTTCGTCACCTGGCCAGATGCGGTGGCCAAATCTTCAGGTAGAGCGTAGAAGGCTCTATATGCGAGGGAATGTCCGTCAAGTAGGGCGAGGGTGGGCATAGCCGTGGATCATAGGTCACCGAGACGATCCAGCAACCGGCTGCGGCGAATCTCAGCGTTGGCGATCGCTTCACCGACCTCCCGCACCAGACGTTCGAAGCGCAGCCGGTCATTCTTCGTTTCGTATGCCAAGGCTCGATCTTCGGCATCACCAAATGCCGCGTCCCTCTGCGCATCATCATCGAGGTGCTGGTGATAATTAAGTTCCTCGGACAGCAGCCTGAGATCCTCGCGCAGCAGGGCGATTTGGTCATTGAGCTTCATGATCTTGCGTTCAACCCGGCGCACGACGAAGATACTATCTCAGCCACCGACCTCCGCATATGCGGATACGTCGGATCTGGCCGGGATGGCGGAATTGGTAGACGCGATGGACTCAAAATCCATTGTCTGTATAGACGTGCGGGTTCAAGTCCCGCTCCCGGTACTCATCATGTTCGGTCGATCCGCTCGTCTCGCGACCCACCGTTCGGTCATCGATATTCTCCGCGAATAACCCGCCTGATCAGGTATAATCTCTCTGTAGCGACCACCTGCATTCGATCGTCTCGCAATCCCCACTCCCCCAACCCTCTGGGACGGTTTGAATCCCTGGCAGGTGGTTGTTACGTTTCGACACCAAG
>CAJQPD010000022.1 GCA_905480085.1 uncultured Acidimicrobiia bacterium | reverse complement strand
ACCGCCGGATGATCCGAGTCGCGAAATCCGACCGTGACGTCCTTCCGGTCGAAACCGCCGCGCTCCCGGTGGTCGAGGGTCTGGGTCACGCGCTCCCACGCGTGGGGAGCCACGCGGTAGGCGATCCCCCAGCATTGGCGCTGCGGTGCGGGAATCAGCGTCACGACCCGCCCGGGCGCTCCCGGAACACCCCGATGATCGGTCGAACCCACGGGATCTGGGCTGAACCCACCACGTTTGGACTCAAGCTGGCCAACTGGGCCTTCGAACTCGAGCGAGACCATCGGCGCCTTTCAGCAGCTCGAAAGGCGGTAGCGGTCGGAAAGATATCCGGAGCGGTCGGCACCTATGCCCACACGCCTCCAGCGGTTGAGCGTTACGTGTGTGAACGCCTGGGCATCGACATCGAGCCGGCCTCAAGCCAAATCACCATGCGTGACCGTCATGCCGAATTCCTGCAGGCCATCGCTTTGACCGGAGCGTCCATCGAGCGGTTCGCCACCGAAATTCGCCACCTCCAGCGTTCGGAGGTCGGGGAGGCCGGCGAAGCTTTCCGGACCGGGCAGAAGGGGTCATCGGCGATGCCTCACAAACGCAACCCGATCATGTCCGAACGCATGACCGGCATGGCTCGCCTGCTGCGCGGGTACGCCCAGGTGGGACTTGAGAACGTTGCCCTGTGGCATGAGCGAGACATCAGCCACTCATCTGCCGAACGCGTCGCCATACCGGACGCCTGTGGAACGCTGAACTACATGCTGGAAAAGTTCAACGGTCTCGTCAAAAACCTGCGAGTGGACACCGGCCGAATGCAAGCCAACCTCGACCGGACCGGCGGTCTGGTTTTCTCTCAGGCCGTGCTGCTCGAACTCATCGATAGCGGGCTAAGTCGCGACGAGGCCTACCGGATCGTCCAGAAGAACGCCATGGAGACCTGGGAGAACGGCGGCAATTTGCATGAACGTTTACTGGCTGACCCGGACGTAACGCTGTCCGAGGACGTTCTGGCGGTTTGCTTCACCGTGAAACGGTTCCTCCGCAACGCCGACGTGGTGTTCGAGCGGTTAGCCGGGTCCCATCTGACTGGCTAGCGGGCGGCGGGTGGGTAAACCTCCGCAAGAACCGCATTGAACGACTCAATCGGGGCTAGCACCAGGGCACCCTGGGGGGAACGGTAATTGTCGTAATCGAGCGAGATCCGGTTGACCTGCGACTTGCCAAGGCCCCGGTACTGCCAGGCGAGCGCCAGCGCGTTCGTAAACGAGAAACCCGAGTCGAGACGCACAGAGTTTGACAACGAGTTCGCCACCGACTGAAACGAAGACAGCGACGAAAACGATGTGAGCTTGTGAGCAATCAGAAACAGAACGTCTTGCCCTTTACGTTGGCGGGTGAAATCCGACGCTCCGATCGCCACCCACCGATCATCCACGAGCTGTTCGGTACTTCGAGAACGCACCCAGGCCAGGGTGGTTGCACCATTGGCTCGAATGCACCCCGCCTCGACTTCCAACTTTGACTTGGCGTCACGGGTCGGGTGGTCGAAGCAGAGTTCAACCCCGCCCAGTACGTCGATCACTTTGGCAAACCCTTCAAAATCCACGAGGGCAAAGTGGTCGATCGTGATCCCTGTGAAATCTGCCACCGTGAGCGCCAGCAAGGTCGGGCCGTTGGCAACACCTTTGCAGCCTCCGAGGTTGGCGTTGACCCGTGAGAACTCGCCGGTGCAGGCATTCGGGAGGTACAGGTCACGCGGCAACGACATCATGATCGGAGCTGCCCCATCGGTCGGCTGGAGCATCAAGATGATGACATCAGCCAGATAACCGGACGCGTCGGCACCAATGATCAAGTAAGACTTAAACATATCGTCTGGCAATGGCGGGTTCGTCGCGAACGGGTTCTTGTACTTCGATTCCTCCACCAGCCGGGCTTGGGCGGCGGCCGCTTCCATGATGTCTTTCAAAACCTGATCATCGAACCTGGCGAGTTCTTCGGCGAGCATGGCTTGCTCAATGGCGGCGATGTCAATCCCGGCGGCGGCCACCTCGTCATCGGTCAATTGCTCACGAGCCAGCACCGACTTGGTCGGGTCATATTCGACCCGATCTGCGTCGAAGCGGCCAGCCAGGTTGAAGACCCAGAGGGCGGTCGCCGCCAAGAGCAGGGCAATCAGGGCCATCAAATATCGAATCCAGTGCACCGAACGAACCAATTCCACGACCGACCGGCGCTCACTACGGTGTGTCATCGCCGAGCGATGGTAGCGGGCCGTCGAGCCGCCCCTGAAGTCACCAACTCCTCGACCCGCCCCGAACGAGGATGTTGGCAACGGAAAAGGCGATGGCTATCGAATGGCGCCCACTCATGCGAGTATCAACCGGACGCCCGACCTACCTGTTCCCGGAGTCCAAGATGTTCGCTGACCAACCTGACCAGCCACCGGTTGAAGCGGCCACCATCATGCTCATCCGCGATGCCCCCACCCTCGAAGTGTTCCTGCTCGAACGCCATCTGGACTCGGATTTCGTCGGCGGGGCCTGGGTGTTCCCTGGCGGCAAGGTCGACCCCATGGACCGGACCATCCCGACTCAACTGCTGGCGGGAGAACCTCCGGCGTCTCTCATAGCCGCAGTAGGCGACGAAATGGCTACTGCGCTGGCCGTAGCTGCCATCCGCGAGATGTTCGAGGAGGCCGGGGTCCTCCTGGCGGCGACTCCTGACGGTTCCGTCGAGGCGGAGTGGCTTCGACGATCGTCCTTTGTCAATGCACGCAACGAACTCGCCACCCGGCGGAGCACCTGGGACTGGACTGCCTGGCTCCTCGACGAACGACTCCGCCTCAACCTGTCTGCTCTCGCCTGGTGGTCCTGGTGGGTGACCCCGCGAGGTGTCCACCGGAGATTCGATACGAAATTCTTCGTAGCGACGCTGCCAGGCGACCAGGCGCCGCTGCACGACAACGTTGAAACAACGAACTCCCGGTGGATGAAGCCCGGCGCGGCCTTGGACGCGGCTCGGTCAGGTTCGGTGTCCATCATCCTCCCAACGAGAAAGAACCTTGATCAGCTTGGAAGATATGAGACCACCCGCCAGGCGATGAAGGCAGCCGGTGAGCCAGGATTCGAGCGCCCGCGCATCGAACCTTCGGTGGAACTCGGCGACGATGGCCAGTTCTACGTTCATCACACCACGTTTGATCAACCCGAATCCGTCTAGCATGAGCTCATGTCAGTCGTGATAGAAAACACACCCAACCCGAACGCGTTGAAATTCACCGTCGGGATGCCGGTTGGCGGGCCCAAAACCTACCTGCCAGGTCAGACGGACGGAAACGAACTCGCCGAAGGACTTGTGACGATTCCCGGCGTGGTTTCGTGTTTCATGACCGCCGACTTCGTAACCATCAGCAAACTTCCTGATGCGGATTGGAACCTTATCGCCCCAGCTGCCGAAAACCTCCTGGCGGAGCATTTCCACTCCTAGTCAGTGATCTCAAGGACCAGGGCGAACCCTCGCTCGTCCCGAACGACCACGTTCCATCCCAACTCGTTCTCCCACGCTCCTACCACTTCATCTCCCGGTCGGAGCGGAGAAGCCTGCAGGAGGTCGGCCGGCAGGTCGACCAAAGGGTGGTCATCCACCACGACAGCTAGCTCCCTACCTGAACCGACACGACGAATCGGCAAGCTGACGTATGTGGTTCCTTCGACGGTGGAAACTTCGACCGCATACTCGCCAACCGGTAGACGGCGCGGCTCTGCACCCAGTTCGAGCAGACCGACTCGCATCGTCACCATCCATCGGTCACGCTCGCCCGATTTTTCGACGGTCAGCAACGTAAGCCATTCGACGTATACCGAACCGACCGGCTCGCCATATGGATG
>CAJQPD010000021.1 GCA_905480085.1 uncultured Acidimicrobiia bacterium | reverse complement strand
CGGCGGCGGAATCGTCTGGCTGGTGGTCGTAGTGTCGTTCGCAACGGATCCGCATGCCGTGAAGGCGATCGCGAAAGCGAGAGTGGGGATCAGTCGGTTCATGGAGGACGCGATCCTACCGGTGGTCGCGCGCCTGTCCGAACCCGGTTCTCACGCCTCTATACTGCCGTCGGTTTGCGAACAACAGGAGAAGCTCGATGACGACGTATGTCATTCTGGCGATCGTCTCTGGTGTCGCCGCTCTCGGACTTGCCTTTGTTTATGCGGGGCAGGTTCACGCGGTTAGCCAGGGAAACGATCGCATGGTGGAACTAGCAGCAGCAATTAGAGAGGGCGCCATGGCGTTCCTCAAGCGGGAGCTGCAGTGGGTGTCGGTTTTTGTGGCTGTCATGGCCATTCTGATTGCCACGCTGCTCGAAGATGGGTGGCAGCGGTCGATTGCCTACATCCTGGGTGCAACCCTTTCCTTCGGTGCCGGATTCGTCGGCATGCGTATCGCCACTGCGGCCAACGCTCGCACCACTGAGGCGGCTCGAACGGGTGGCATCGTTGCCGCTCTCCCGATCGCCTTCCGCGGTGGTGCCGTCATGGGCTTCACGGTGGCCGGACTCGGCCTTCTCGGTGTTTCCGTGGTCTGGCTATTCCTCGTCAACGTGAACGGCATGGCAGTCGATAAGGCTGCCGAGATCGTCGCTGCCATTGGACTCGGTGGATCGTCGATCGCCTTGTTCGCTCGTGTCGGGGGTGGCATCTACACCAAAGCCGCCGACATCGGCGCCGACCTGGTCGGCAAGGTCGAAGCCGGGATTCCTGAGGATGACCCTCGCAACCCGGCGGTCATCGCTGACAACGTTGGTGACAACGTCGGCGACGTAGCCGGAATGGGCGCCGACCTGTTCGAGTCGTACGTCGGCTCGCTCGTCGCCCCAATCGCCTTTGCGGCCATCGTGTACAGCGGTGAACTGCAAGTTTCAGCAATCATCTTTCCGCTGGCCGTTGCCGCGCTCGGGATGTTTGCCTCGATCATCGGCTCGTTCCTTGTGAAGGCGAAGTCGGACGCCGATCTGTCGGCAGCCCTGCATCGCGGCACCAACTTCGCCATGATCACCGCCGGAGTCGGTGTACTTGGACTGGCCTACCTCGTCTTCGGCGACGTCGAAGGCGTCAAGCCGGTTGGCATCTGGCTCGCCGTCGTGGTTGGTCTCCTGGTCGGTTTTGCGGTTGGCAAGATCTCGGAGATCTTTACCTCCGATCACTATAAGAAGGTCAAGGGAATCGCCAAGCAGGCCGAGACCGGCCCGGCCACGGTAATTCTGGCTGGTATCGCCGAAGGCAAACGCTCGGCTGCCTATTCGGTCATGGTCACGGCCGCCGGCATTTGGGGCGCGTACACGGCGGGCGATTGGGCCTTCCCGACCGAGGGTGGAATCTACGGTGTGGCCATTGCCGCCATCGGCGTGCTTGCCACCCTGGGTATCACCATTGCCGTCGATGCCTACGGCCCGATTGCTGACAACGCGGGTGGCATCGCCGAGATGGCACACCTCGATCCCGAGGTTCGCGAAGCAACCGACGCACTCGATTCGCTCGGCAACACGACGGCGGCCATTGCCAAGGGTTTTGCCATCGCTTCGGCGGCGGTCACTTCGTTGGCGTTGTTCTCGACCTTCACGAAGGCGGTCGGCCTTGAGTCGATCAACCTGATCAACGTCGGGGCGATCGTCGGTCTGTTCCTCGGCGCCATGTTCCCGTACCTGTTCTCGGCCATGACGATCGACGCCGTCACCAGGGCCGCGTACGCCATGATCGAAGAGGTCCGTCGCCAATTCCGTGAGATCCCCGGTCTGCGAGATGGCGACCCTTCGGCCAAGCCGGAGTACGCCAAGTGTGTAGACATTGCCACCACGGGTGCGTTGCGGGAAATGGTGATCCCTGGTTCGCTGGCCGTCATCTTCCCGCTCGTTATCGGGTTCATCGATGTCGAGGCGCTGGGCGGATTCCTGGCCGGAGCACTCGTATCCGGGTTCCTGTTGGCGATCTACATGGCCAACGCTGGTGGCGCTTGGGACAATGCCAAGAAGTTCATCGAGGCGGGCGCCTATGGGGGCAAAGGATCGGATGCTCACAAGGCAGCTGTCATCGGCGACACCGTCGGAGATCCCTTCAAGGACACTTCGGGTCCGGCCATGAATATCGTCATCAAGGTCATGACGATTGTGAGCCTGATCTTCGCCTCAGCGTTCGTCTAACCGTCCAACAACAAGTGCATAGAGGGGTCGACCGATTGGTCGGCCCCTTTTTGTTTGCTGAGGATGCGCGCTACTTTGGTCTGATGCGAATCACGCTCATGCGCCACGGCGAAACCGATCTGAATGCCTTGAACGTGTGGCAGGGGCACTCCGTTGGTGAGCTGTCGGATCTTGGGAAGGACCAGGTAAGAAAGGCGGCGGATCGTATCGACCCGAGTGCCTATGACCTGGTGGTCGCATCGGACCTCACGCGTACCGTCCAATCAGCTGAGTTGCTTGGAATGCCCTTTGAAGTCGATCGTGGGTGGCGGGAGATCGACGTGGGCGAGTGGAGCGGCCGTACCTACGGCGAGATTGCCGCGTCTGAGCCTGAGGTGATGGCCGCGGTCATGCGTGGCGACGACGTAGTGATTGGTGGCGGGGAATCTTTTGGTCAGCTGTCCGAGCGCGTCTTGGAAGCCTTTTCGAGGCTGGCCGCTCGGATCGGCGATGACGGTTCGGCCCTCGTGGTGACCCACGGAGGGTCGATTTTGAGCCTGGTCGCCGATCACTGGAACATCTCAAGAGGATTCGACGCTCCCGTGATCGCCCCGACCAATACTTCCTTCACGACATTCGAATATGACTACGGGTCGTGGAAGCTGAACCGCTACAACGATGGCAGCCATCTTGGGCTTCTCCATGGCCAGGCAGTCGACTACGCCAAAGGTGGGAGCTCCATTCTCACGTTCGTTCGCCATGGGCAAACTGAGGCCAACGTCAGACAAGTGTGGCAGGGCCAAGGTGACTGGGGTTTGAACGACCACGGACGATTGCAGGCGTCGGCTCTTGCGGAGCTCTTTTCCCCCGCCGGCCCGATCTATGCCTCGCCGTCGGGTCGGGCCGCTCAAACGGCGGCGACGCTCGACGGCCACGGAGTGACCCATGTCGATGGTCTCATGGAGATAGCAATGGGGCGCTGGGAAGGCCTTGAGGTTGAGGCCGTCAAGGCGGGGTGGGCTGACCATTTTGAGCGCACCTTCGCGGGGGGCGAAGACCTCAAACGAGGAGAGACCGGGGAAAACGTTGCGGAACTCATGGTCCGGCTTCGGAACACGGTCGATGAAATCATGGCCGGCCATCCGTCCGAACACGTTACGTTTGTCTCGCATGGCTCAGCGATTCGCTCGTTTGTGGTGTCGGTGTTGGGCGGAGCCAATCGCGAATTCCGCAACACGGGGATCGTCCAAAATACAGGTTTGACGCACGTGGTGCTGACCGACGGCCGCTATCGACTGGCCGATTACGGGGTCGCCCCGCATCTTGAGGCCCTGCGCTAGCTGGTTCGTATTTGGCCGTCCCGGGACGGGGCACTGGTGGTCAGTGGCGAAGTCTCGTCAGCAATGGCATGGGCGACGGCATCGGCGGTCGCATTCACATTTTTGAGTACCTTGCCGGCCCGGTGCGCTGTCATGTGGGGGATGGGCTTATGAAGCTTAAATGACTGCTCGTCGTAGATACGACTCTTGCGTAGCTTCCTAATTGCTTCCCAGTCCATTATTTGATTTACCCACTGTTGGCTGACGCCTCCGTCCGGATTCTCCAGGAGTCAATGGCCGGGAAACGCCTCGTTCGGTTCTGAACGACGGTCCACCGACAGTCGGTGGCACCAAGGAATATGTCGGCACGAGACGGCCGCTACTTGACGATTAGCTCGCCAGACGTGCCGAAAGTTCACACTGCCCCAACCCGGGTGCCCAGGCACGTTTTGGTCGCCGCTGCTCTCGTCTGACCACGCAGCCGGGCGAAATCCTTGGAGTTGCGCGCGCTGCGTCGTACTTTGGGGGAATACGTTGGCAATCAAAGAGGGTGAACGAGTTGACCCGCACCTATGTGCTTGATACCTGTGTCCTGCTAGCCGATGCCCATGCCTTGCTCCGATTCGACGAGCACCACGTTGTGCTGCCGCTCGTCGTCGTCGAAGAGCTCGATCGAAAGAAGACTCGATTCGACGAGGTTGGTGCAAACGCTCGCAAGGTCCTTCGACTGCTCGAGGAACTCGGGGCGTCTCGCTCCGGGGGCCTCCGGGAACCGGTGAACCTCCCCGGCGGTGGGACGCTGCGGATCGAACTAAACCGGGTTCGCTCGTCGAGACTCCCTGACGTTCTCGACCCATCAACCCCGGATCATCGGATCCTGGCATGTTGCCTCAATCTTGCCGACGATGGACTCGATGCCGTGCTGGTTACCAAGGACACCGCCCTGCGGATCAAAGGCGCTCAACTTGAACTTGAGGTTGAGGATTACCGAGCCGACACCGCCCAGGTAGAGGAGCTCTACTCGGGGGTTGCCGAGATCAACGTCGAGCCAGGCCTCATCGATCGTCTCTTTGAAAAGGGGAAACTGACGTTGCCCGGCGTGCACTTGATGGTCAATCAGTTTGTGGTCCTCAAGTCGGGTACGTCCCAGTCGGGGATGGCCCGGGTTGTCCAACAGGAACCAGAGGTGGTGGTGACGAGGGTTCCCGGAGCCAAGCATGCGTTTGGCATCGAGTCGAAGAACGTGCGTCAGACGTTCGCGCTCGATCTCATGCTCGATCCGGACATTGCGTGTGTTTCCTTGATGGGGTTGGCGGGCGCCGGCAAAACGTTCCTTGCCCTGGCCGCCGCCTTGGAACAGGTAATCGAACAGAACCGGTATCGGCGGGTGTCGGTATATCGACCGATGATCGCGGTGGGGCGCCAGGAGATCGGCTATCTCCCCGGCGATCTCGACGAGAAACTATCGCCCTGGATGGCAGCCATCTATGACAACCTTTACGCGCTGTTCTCCGACTCGACTCCCGACGAAGCACGGGCGGCGGTACAGGATCTCATCGATCACAACGAGATGGAGATGGCGGCTGTTACCTACCTGCGGGGCCGTTCGATCACTGGCGAAATCGTCATCATTGACGAGGCCCAGAACCTGGAACTGTCGACTTTGAAAACAATCCTTACCCGAATGAGTTCTGACTCGAAGGTGATTCTCTGTGGCGACCTGTCACAGGTAGACAACCCATACATTTCGCCATATGGCGGCGTGGCGGCCATGATCGAAAAACTCAAGGGCCAGCCCATGTTCGGACACGTCACCCTTGAACGGTCACTGCGCAGCCCGCTGGCCGAGGTTGCCGCGACGATCCTGTAGATGCGGGCTGTCGGCCCGGTAGCCGCTACGACGGTACAGTCTCGCGATGCCCTGGATCGACCCGATCGAGCTCTACGCCAAACTTCCGCGCCTGAACGGCCAAACTGCTGCGCTTGAAGACTGGTCGGGTGAGATAGAGAGCGGACCCGACGGTGGGTTGATCGAGGGGTATGTGATCACCGGCGGCGTACTCGACGCGATCGCCGTAGACGGCCTGGCAATCGTCGATTCGGAACTGTCGGGGGTTGATTTCGTCACCGATCACCGACATCCATTGGATATACGCGGATCCACGCTGCGCGACTGTGATCTGAGCGGGGCGAGGATTGGGTCGCTGCGGTCGGCGACCATCATCAGATCGAGACTGTCCGGAGCAAATCTGTCGGCCGGGTCGCTCAGCGATGTCGTCTTCGAGGATTGCATCTTCCAGTACTCCAACCTGGGGAGTAGCAAGCTGTCCCGGGTTGCCTTCACGCGAAGCAAGCTGGAGGAGACCGACTTCAGTAGCGCAAAACTGACCGACGTGACGTTTGAGGGTTCGGAGCTTCGTCTGGTCGACCTGAACGGCGCCTTTTTCGAACGCGTCGACCTGCGGGGAGCCGGGTCGCTGAGCATCTCGAGCGGCCGCAGTTTGTCTGGTTGCCTGATCAGCGACGCTCAGGTTCAGGAACTCGCCTACGGGTTGGCGCTAGCCGCTGGTGCGTCTATCGAACGATCCGGGAACTGACCAGCAGAACGGTCGCCACCTGACCTGACGCCGAGGTAGTAGCGACCGTTCCCTGCGGTCCTACGCGTTGATCGGGGCGGGTTCCGAGCCGAGCTGCTCTGAGGTCGGCCAGCGGCTGGCCAATCCCACCACGGCCGCGCTGGCGGCTATCGACAGGAGAGCCTCCCACCAAACCACGGTATTCGAGGAACAGTCCTGCGACACCGAGTCGCCCCCCAGCGAGGAAACGCTGCCACTATTGGTCGAATAGGAACTGCCAAATTGCCACCCGGATGGGAACCCCTGGCCGCTCGCCTCCACAGTTTCGGTGTGACCATCGGCGTAGGTTGTGGTGCATACCGGGTCGAGATGCATGAACAGGGTGAAGACCGGTACTGCCACCATCAGGGCCAGCAGCGGTCGGCCCCAGGTCATCCAGCGGGCTTCGATGGCGGGCCGCGGGCGGTTGC
>CAJQPD010000020.1 GCA_905480085.1 uncultured Acidimicrobiia bacterium | reverse complement strand
TGCAGGTCCTCATGAACGGAGCGATCGCCAACGGCTCGACCATCGTGACGATGCCTCGTTTCGACCTTCAGCAGTTTCTTGAGATCTGCATGCCATAGATGTGAAAGAAAGGAAGGACGGCTATTCCAATATCGTCTGGCGTGATACTGATGACGGGTTCGGACTGGGCAAGGTTCCCCACCAGGTTCCGATGGGTAAGCATGACTCCCTTTGACAGCCCCGTGGTCCCCGACGAATACGGCATGACGACAACATCATCCATATCGACCTGGGCGTGGCCGACATATGGTTCGCCCATCAGATCGGTGAATGGTGACGCCCCCTGCGCCTCTCCAAACACAAAGATCTCGTCAACTCCACCGGCCGAAACGGCGGCTGCTTGAGCAATCTCAAGGAACATTGGAATCGTCACAATGAACCTGGCGCCCGAATCCGTCAGCTGATGGGCCACTTCATCGACCGTGTAGGTCGGGTTGATCGTGGTGACCGTGCCACCCGTGGTCGCCGCCCCGTGAAAGGCGAGTGCATATTCCGGAATGTTGGGCGCGAGGATGGCTAGAACCTGGCCTTTGCCAAACCCGCGGGCCGCCAACCCACCAGCCACTCTGGCCACCCCGCCTACCAACTGGCCATGGGTGATGGTCCGACCCGTCGGACCGTCGATCAGAGCCGGTCGGTCAGGATCGGCCAACGAATTGCGCAGAACATAGGAGGTAAGTGGAATGTCCGGTAGCTCAACATCAGGAAAAGGGCTCGTGTGAATCATCCGTCGAACATACCAGCTGGGTGTGTCGTTCGGCTACAAAAATGACGAATCGTCAAGCCTCCAGGGCAGTTACCATCTTTCGTCGTGCGGAGCGTGACGACTGAATCGATGGGGACGGTGCTCCGGCAAGGAGCGGCCCATGTGGGGCGCCTGATTCGCGGCCACCCGATCGCCTTCAGCGTCGCCGTATTCGGATCCACCATGTTCGTCTCGGCTATCGCGATTGCCGCCGTGGTCATTGGCGATATCACCGACACCGTGATCATCCCGGTCCTCGATGGTGGAGAACCGTACGCTGACCGACTACGACCCGCAGTGCTTCTCGTGGCAAGCATCGCTTTGTACAAGGCGGTGGGGATTATCATCCGGCGGGTCGGTGCGTCCTGGCTCCAGATCCGTTCGCAAATGGATTTTGTCTCGCGGTTGATCCACCATCAATACCGACTATCCATGCCGTGGCATCACGGCGAGGACACCGGTGATCTCCTCGCCATCACCGACAACGACGCCGGCCAGGCGACCTTCGTCCTCGGGCCTTTGCCATATGCCACCGGGGTGAGCCTGTTGCTCGTTGGATCACTCGTCCTTGTGACGAGCATCGATGTCTGGCTGGGTTTGGTCGCCATGGTCAGTTTTGGCCTTGTCGTGACAGCCGATGTCGGTTCTGCATGGTTCATCTTTGGTGGATTTGAGAAGCTCCAACGAATGGTCGGCGACGTTTCGACGGTCGCCCACGAGAGCTTCGACGGCGCGCTGACCGTCAAGGCGATCGGCGCAGAGGAACTCGAGGTCGAACGGTTCACCAAAGTCTCCAACGCGCTACGCGACCAACGGACGTGGGTATCGACGCGGGCCGAGACATTCAGAACCTTCTCGGAGATCATTCCCGCCATCGGTCTGGTAGCCGTCATTGTCGTCGGCGGTTTCCGAATCCAGGCCGGCGCCATCACGCCAGGCGACGTGGTCACGGCCCTCTACCTCATGTCGCTCTTGTCGTTCCCAATCCGCCTGATTGGCTTCGTGACCTGGGAGACCACCTTCGCTCTGGCCAGTTGGCGCCGAATTGCTCGCATCGTCGAGGCCGACGACATCATCCAGCACGGTGAGACGCGACCGTCCGAGCAGCCAACTGGAACGTCGGTGGAAGGGGAAGCCGTCACCTTCTCGTATCCAGGGGGGACTGCCGTTCTCTCAGGTCTCAACTTCGACATCAAACCCGGTGAGACGGTCGCCATCGTGGGGCCAACCGCATCGGGCAAGTCCACGATGGTTTCGTTGCTGGCACGATTGTGGGATCCCTCCATGGGGGCGATCCACCTCGACGGGCGCGACCTTCGAGATTTCGCCGAACGGGGCGTGGCCGCCGAGGTAACGATCGTTCCCCAAGAGGCCTTCCTCTTCAATCTATCGGTGCGTGAAAACATCACCCTGGGCCAGGAGTTCTCCGATGACGACGTCCGGGCTGCTGCCGACCTGGCTCAGGCCACCCCGTTCATCGAGGAACTACCAGAAGGCTTTGACACCATCGTCGGCGAGCAGGGTGCCACCTTGTCCGGCGGGCAGGCGCAACGAATTGCCCTGGCTCGATCCATTATCCGCAAACCGCGGCTACTAATCCTGGACGACGCCACATCCGCCATCGATCCAAGTGTCGAGACAGCAATCCTGACCGGCCTGCGAGACGCCGACCTTCCGTCCACGGTGGTGATCGTCGCCTATCGACAGGCTTCGATTGCTTTGGCCGATCGGGTCGTCCTCATCCTCGGGGGGCGGATCGCCGCGACCGGGACACACGAAGAACTACTCGCCTCACAACCGGTCTACTCCGAGATTCTGACGGCCTACGCCGATGTCTGACACGTCCGTCGTTCAGGCGCTCCGACGCGGCTTCCAGATAGCCCCCACCCTCCGCAAGGGTCTCATCCTGACCCTGCTTCTGGCGGGCATGGGTACTGCCATGTCCCTGGTGGTGCCGATAACGCTCCAGAAGATCGTCGACACGCAGTTGGTCGGGGTCGACAGGATCGACACGTCAGCCGTTCTCCGATCGGGATTGATCGCCGTGGGCGCCATACTGCTGGCTTCCCTGGCTCGCTGGGGATCGCTCATGCGGATCGCTCGTTTTGTTCCTGCCGGGTTGGCCGAGCTCAGAAACGAAGCCTTCTCCCACTTGCACCGCCTGTCGGCCCTCCACACCGAAACGAACCGCCGCGGGGCCATGGTGGCACGAGTTACGTCCGACGTATCTGCTCTCGAACGCTTCATGGAGTGGGCCGGCATCGGCATGCTGATCGGCATAACGCAGTTGGTCCTTGCCATGGTGACCATGCTGTTCTACGACGTGCGGCTTGCGCTGATTGTGATCGCCGGTGTCGCCGTATACGGCGTTCTCCTGCTCTGGTTCCAACGCCTCCTCAAACGGGCCCACAGTGTTCATCGGAACACCATATCGGACTCGATGTCAGCAGTGTCAGAGTCGATAACCGGATTACCCATCATCCGTGCACATGGGGCTGAACCCGAGACTCTGGCCCGGGTTGACCAGGCGCTTGGTCGCCAATTCGACGCAGGTTTTCGTACCGCTCGATTCGGCGCGTTCTTGTTTTCGTCCGCCGAGATCTTTGCCGGACTCATCACTGCGGCAGTAATCGGATTCGGGGTCGTCTTCGGAGCCCGGGATCAACTCACGACCGGAACGCTCCTGGCGTTCCTGTTCCTGGTCAATCTCTTGACCGAGCCTGTCCAGATGATCGTTGAGGCATCGGACAGCGCTCAGGCGGCCGGCGCCGGACTGCGGAAAGTCCTGGCCGTTATCGATGAGCCGGTCGACTTGCCCGATGCCGCCCAACCGCAGCCCTTGCCGGCCGGCTATCTGGCCGTTGAAGCGGTCGATACGACTTTCCAGTACCCGACGGGACCACCCATCATCCAGAATC
>CAJQPD010000019.1 GCA_905480085.1 uncultured Acidimicrobiia bacterium | reverse complement strand
ACCTGCGGTTCCCGCAGAAGTTCAACGAAACGATGCTCATTCAACTCGACCAGGGTGGAGTGGCCGGTTCGGCCGGGTCGGCGTGCCAGTCGGGAGCGGTGACGCCATCGCATGTTCTGACCGCCATGGGCATGTCGCCGAGCCAAGCTGCCGAGTGCCTGCGGTTCTCGTTTGGCTGGACCACTGAACCGGGCGACGGGGTGCGGGGAGCCGAACTGGTAGCCGGGGTCATCCGATGAAGGTGCTGGTCGCCATGTCGGGCGGCGTCGACTCGTCGGTAGCGGCGGCCATGATGGTCGAGGCGGGCCATGACGTCATCGGGGTCACCCTCAAGCTGTGGGAAGGCCCCGGCGGGGCGATGCCGACCGCCGGATGTTGCACGGTTTCGGACTCCGAGGATGCCCGGCGGGTGGCTGCCCAACTCGATATTCCGTATTACGTGCTCAACTACACCGACCGGTTCAAGACCGCGGTGGTCGACCGGTTCCTCGATGACTACCTCCACGGACGGACGCCCAACCCGTGCATCGAGTGCAACCGGACGGTGAAGTTCGACCACCTGCTTGATCAGGCGGGGGAGTTCAACTGCGATCTCGTCGTGACCGGTCACTACGCCCAGAACACCTACCGGGACGGCTTCTGGCGGCTGAGTAGGGGAGTCGATGCCGATAAGGATCAGTCGTACGTGTTGGCGATGCTCGGCCAACGAGAACTAGAGCAGGTGCAGTTTCCGGTCGGGGTCCAGACCAAGGCCGAGACCAGGGAGATCGCTACAGGCTTGGGATTACGGACGGCCGCCAAGCCCGACAGCCAGGACATCTGCTTCGTCGGTGACGGCGACTATCGCGACTTCGTCCGCAAGCATTCCGCTGAGGCAGAGCGTCCCGGCGTTCTGGTCGACACGGCCGGCAAGGTGGTTGGTGAGCATGAGGGCATCATCAACTTCACCGTTGGCCAGCGGAAGGGACTGGGGGTCACGTTCGGTGAACCCCGGTATGTGGTCGAGGTCAAGCCGGAGTCGTCAACGGTGGTGATCGGTCAACGATCCGATCTGGCAGTTCGTTCGATCGTTTTGGATCAGGTCACCTGGGTGACGG
The DNA here is from genome assembly GCA_905480085.1 of uncultured Acidimicrobiia bacterium. GTDB lineage: Bacteria > Actinomycetota > Acidimicrobiia > Spongiisociales > JAENVV01 > JAENVV01. Next base: position 2,168 of record CAJQPD010000019.1, on the reverse strand, counting down.
GCGACCCGCCCGATCGTCCCGCAGTCACCGTGCAATATCGGGCCCACGGTGAAGCCAACCCGGCTGTGTTCGCGATGGAGGACGATCAGGTGCTCGTGCATTTCGATCGCACCCAGTACGGCATCGCTACCGGGCAGACGGCTGCGTTGTATGACGGTGACGAGGTCGTCGGGTCCGGCATCATCGTCGCCTGACCACCCCCTTCATTGGACGAGTGTGCATCCACGTTCGATTACCCAATTCGTATGCACACTCGTTGCGACGGCGAGGCGGTGCTCCAGTCGAGTGTGCATCCAAGTTCGATTATCCAATTCGTATGCACACTCGTTCCATGGAAGCGGGGACCGGGCGTTCAGCGGGCCATGGCGGTGGTGGATCGGCGGACCAGGTTTGGTTCGACGACTATTCGTTTCGGCTCGGTCCGGCCTGCGAATCGTTCGAGCAGGAGCGAGACGGCGCTCGCCGCCTGATCGGCGCCACGCTGGTCGATGGTGGTCAAGTCGATGGCGGCGATTCGCGACATCGACGTGTTGTCGAACCCGATCACCGAAAGATCCTCAGGCACTCGCAACCCCTGATCCTTGGCCACTGACAGCACCCCGAAAGCAGACAGGTCATTTGATGCGAATATGGCGGTCGGGCGATGCTGGCCGGCCAGCAAGAGTCGGGTGGCGTCCATTCCCCCCTGTTCGTTGTGGTGGCCTGGCTGGCTCACGATGTGTTTGCCGAGTCCAGCGGCTTGCATGGCCGATTCATACCCGGCGCGGCGCGACAAGGCCCCTGACCCCTCGCCACCATGAAGATGGGCGATCCTCCGGTGTCCAAGATCGATGAGGTGTTCGACGGCCAGGATGGCACCGGCACGATCGTCGACGACAACGGAATCGACCGCATCGGATCCGGCTGAGCGGGATGCGAGGACCACCGGAACGGTCTCAGAAGCCTTTTCGATATCCGAAGCCGGAATGTTGGAACCCGTGAGAATGAGGCCATCGACCCGAAATTGCAGAAAGGTGTCCACGGCGACAGCTTCCCGCTCGGCGGACTGGAATCCGGATCCGATCAGGACTCGATAGTCAGCCGCGCTGGCGGCCTTCTCGATACTGTCCACCATGTCGGCGTAAAACGGGTTGTGAAGATCGGCAACCACCACTCCGATTACAAATGTTCGTCCCTGCACGAGGTGTTTGGCGGCCGCGTTGGGTCGATACCCCAGTTCGGCGGCGGCCTTTTTGACAGCGGCTCTTCGAGCATCGCTCACCTGTGGCGCGTCGCGCATCACGAGCGAAACGAGGGATTTGGACACGCCGGCCAGCTTGGCAACATCGTGAATGGTGGGATGTCCGTTGCTCATTGTGCACTCGCAGAAGGGATTGGGCTGACGCTCGGATTGACTGTATCCAGTTGGCCTTCCAAAGCGTGACGCTACCAGCCTTGTCCGGCCTCGCAACTCGTAGGAGAGCAGCCCATGCCGCCGTGGCCGACGACTTGTGAAGTCTGGAAAAATCGGTGGCTTATGTCCCGGGCTCCGGTTATGATCGAACACACGTTCGACCAGGCCGGTCGAACGGACAGCGTTTTTTTGTCACACCCGAATGAGATGCTGGCATCAGAAAGGAGCACCGAACATGTGGCGACCAAATGTGGTGTTATCAAACGAAGTTCGATCCCGGGTTTTGGACCTGGCTCGTGAGCAACATGAAACCGTAGGTCAGATACTTGCCGGCGTGATTCTGGACGGCCTCGGGATGCGGGCAACCGAGGTGGAACGGCAGCAACTCACCTTCGATTTAGGAGAACCGGATTGGCTAGAGCAACTGCGCCTTCGTCACGTCGGGTAGCGACAAGTGGACTAAGTCGGACTAACCTGATTTTGACCATGGTGAATATCCACGAGGCCAAGACCCACTTCTCGAAACTGGTCGCCCGGGCCGCCGCCGGCGAAGAGATTGTGATCACGAAAGCTGGCGAGCCGATGTGCAAGCTGGTACCCCTTTCCAAGCGGACTGAGCCGCGCACGCCTGGCCTCTTGAAAGGAAAGATCGAGATCTTCGAAGGGTTTGACGACCCACTTCCTGAGTTTGAGGCCTATTACGAAAACGGTGGGCAGGACTATTGAGAGTCTTGGTGGACACGCACGTTGTGTTGTGGTGGCTGCTGTCGTCACC
>CAJQPD010000018.1 GCA_905480085.1 uncultured Acidimicrobiia bacterium | reverse complement strand
CGCGAGGATCTGATTGGCGACGAACGCTACCTGACGCCCCTTGACCGAGTCGAACGCGAACCCGAGGTCGACGCCGTGCTCAGCGAATGGTCAAAGGGCCGCACCAAGTACGACGCCATGGAAGCGCTCGGCGAAGCAGGGATCCCCGCCGGGGCCGTACTCGATACCGAAGAACTCAACAACGACATCACCTTCGAACAACGAGGCATCATGCAAACCATGGTCCACCCCGTACATCGCCCGTTCAAGATCCCGGCTTGGCCGGTGCGCATCGACGGCCAAGTCAGCCGTGTGAAATCATCACCCCAACTTGGCGAGCACACCGACTCGGTGCTGAGCGACTGGCTGGGCTTGAACGACGAGGCAGTATCGGCTTTGAAGGCCGACGGCGCGCTCGGCTAAGTCGTTACCATTCGTGGCGGTTATGGATCCGCGGCGCGGCCAGTCGTCGGGGTAGTTACACGTCGACTTAGCCTATTCGCACGAGAAGGATTTCAGTCATGAAGGTGGTCGGCTGCCAAGCTGGCCACCGACCGGCCCGATGCCCGAGATGTGCCCATAACGGTCGTTCCCTCAACGCAGCAATTCGCCCACGATAATCCGGGCATCCTCGGGAAGTGAACTTCCGCAAAGTGCCATGACTGGTCATTGGCCCGAACCGTCATGGGGGACAGCGTCTACTGCCTCATGATCGTACCCATCTTGCCGGACTGGTAGTCCTCCATCGCGGATATCAGTTCGTCATGAGTGTTCATTACAAATGGGCCATGACGGGAGATTGGCTCCCGCAGCGGCTCGCCTGCCAGCAGGAGGAAGCGGCCAGCACCTGAGCCCGACGAGGCATGGACCAGCAGGGAAGAACCACTCCCCATGACCGCCATCTGGCCACGCTGAACGATGGTCCTGTCCGCTCCAAAACAGGATGCACCGCCAAAAACATAAGCAGCCACATTGAAGTCGGGATTGATTTCTATGTGGGCGGAGGCACCCGGTTCTATTCGCCAATCCTGTAGCCAAATCGGCGTGTGGGTTCCGATGGCAGCTTTGACACCAAAAGCCTCGCCCGCCACCACGGTGACGTCGATCAGGCCGTCCGGGCTTTGCGCCCTTGGTATGTCGCAAGCGGGTAGATACTGGTAGCCGGGGGTAGTGAGTTTGCTGCGGGCAGGCAGATTGACCCAGATTTGGAAGCCGTGGGCGAGGCCGCCCTTTGCCTTGAAAGAGGGGCCCGGGAGTTCCGAATGGACGATTCCCGCGCCCGCCGTCATCCATTGCACGTCGCCCGGGCCGATGAGTTGGGTCTTGCCGGTCGAGTCCTCGTGCAGCTTTTCTCCGGACAGTATGTAGGAGACAGTTTCGAAGCCGCGATGCGGATGGTCGGGTGCGCCCATGGCTTTCCCTGGGGCGTAGGTGATCGGCCCGACCTCGTCGAGCATCAAAAACGGATCCACCTGGTCCAGGCCGCGCGTCGGCACAGGGCGGCGGACGAGGAAGCCTGCGCCTTCCTTTTGCTGGTGGGCGGTGACGATATGAGCGACAGGGCGGGCTTTGCCTGTCCCTGGGCCGGGGATCGCGCTTGTCATGAGCGTTTCTCAATAGCCAGTAGTGATTTCCAGGAAGATTCCGTCCGGGTCGCGGAAATAGACGGAGCCCTTAGTTTCATCTCCATGCACGTCGTGCTCAATGCCCCGCTCGCGCAGGGTCTTGATCGCGTTGGCGTATTGCTCTGGGCTGCCCTTCAGCGCGAGGTGATGCATGGAGCCGATGCCGCGCTCAGTCTTTGCCGGACCTTTCTTGGGGAAGTCGAAGAAAGCCAGGTAGTTACCGCCGCCCATGTCCAAGAAAACATGCGTGGAACTCATCTCGTCGCGGTTGGGCACGACCTTGTTCAACGTCATACCAACGACTTCGGTATAGAACTCGATGGTCTGACCGATGTCCGAGCAGATCAGGGCCAGGTGATCCACGCCACCGGTTTGCACAGGGGCCGAGCCCGCGGGCTGGTTGAGTGGTTTGTATTTCTCGATGAGGGCAGTGCGTCTGGCCTCGTAATCAATATCGAGAGAGTCGGACATTGGATTGCTCCTGTTGGGGCGAGTGCTGGCGTTAAGCCGATGTTACGGAACTGGACCGTTTCTGGGCACATCATTGGACATATTCGAAGCCTGCGTATTCCTATGGGCTCAATTGTTGCCCCCAGCGTTAGAGCTGGGCGCGAACCGGAACATAATTGCGCGTGGTTTACCAGCGTCGCTGGGGGCCGCAAGCTGACACCACTCGGCCAGGGCGGCTGCTCGGTTTTCTTGAAGACATCGCGGCGGCAGAGTCTTTGTGTTCGTGGACCTGACCATCGCCCTGTTCTTCGGACCTATCTCCCGACGAAAAAGCACTGGGTTGATCTGCGTCACTTTGCATGCCGTCCGCGAGGAAACTCAAGATCAGCTCTGTGCTCGACTGGTGCCCACCGCACCGCAACATCGTCAGACAGCAAAGTTGCCAGATCCGGCCATTGGCCATCGCGGGCTGATTGTAAGG
>CAJQPD010000017.1 GCA_905480085.1 uncultured Acidimicrobiia bacterium | reverse complement strand
TGATCCCACCTAGGCACAGCGTGTAAGAGAGTCGCACCCCGTGGCGCTTAACCTTTACCGGGTGGAGGTGGTAGAGAACGTTGTTCATGATCACGTAAGAGCGGTTACGTGGCGTGTCCGAGTAGCCCTTCTTAAAAGGTGAACCGGGCCGCAGAATCGACTCTGCCACCTGACTTCCGTGGACTTTCTCCCAGACGGAAGTGGCTTGCTCTTTGACTTTTTCGATGATTCCGTTTGCCATCAGTTCCTACATCCGTAGTCCGTAGACGTAACCGTTCTTGTAATCGCGCTGCCCGGTGTCGATGTCCCAGGGAGCCAGTCCTGCTGTCTCAACTTCGGCGGACAGAGATCCTTCGAACTTCCCAAGCGTGATGACGCCGGTCGGACACCGATCAACACAGAGGGCACAACGGGTGCATTCGTTTTCATCAACCAGAAAGAACCCCTTGGCGCCTTCGCTCTCCCTGGGGTGGGCAACGTTGCTCCCTTCCTGGATGGCATCGAGCGACAAGTAGTGGATACATTTCCATGGGCAAATATCCACACATCCTTCACACAGGATGCACTCTGACTGGTCGATATGGAGAAACTGCTTTGGCTTGACCTGGCCCAACAGATAGGCGCCATCGACCACGGCCAACTGATAGTCGTCCCGGATCGGTGAACCTCTACCCATACGTCGCGTGCCGTCGCCATCTACTTGGTCGCCTTTGAAAGCGGGCGTCCGTAGGGAGAGGAGACCTCAGCCTTCGGGCTGGGAGCGCCAAGGCCAAATCCCTGGATCTTGAAGGCAATCAAGATGCCCAACCCGAGCACAACCATATGATATCCACCGGACACCGCGTCCTTGAGGACGGCAAACGAAATCTCGACGTCGTTGTTGAGAACGAGCCACTTGGGGACGGTTAGGACCACCTTCTGTGACGTCCAACCGAGCGGACCCTGGGTGAGGTTCAGCCACTCGGAGGGAATAATGCCGTAGTAGAGGATGAGTTGGTACCACGTGAGAAACGTGGCAAACCCTGCCCTGGCCCAGGTCATCGGTTTGCCGGTCACCCACACGAAGAAGGCACCGGCAATGACGAATTGCGAACCGGCCGCCGCAGTGATCTGACCGAATGTGACCGGTATCCAGCGCGGCATGTCGAGGAAGCTGTCTCTCAGGAATTCGCGCGAGACCAGTAGCTCGTTGCCGAACACGACCGCTATGGATAGACCAACCACCGCGGTAAACAGGCCAAACACCATCGCGGCGCTGCCAATCCGAGTGCGCTTCTTTTGGTCGTATACCCAGTTCATAGGCTTTTGGTCTGTTCCTCTTCGGACCCGATAGCAAGTGACGGCGAGCGGGTCCAAGCTGCGTAACTGCCATCGCAGTTCTAGCACATCGAGGTCCCGTTGCTCAATCCACAATACGCCACCAACAGGCGATCACATAACCTTTCCTGTTCGCTTTGACTCACCATGCGTGGGCCGGGCAGAATGCCAGCCAAGATATCGAACGCGGGTCGCCAGTCGAGTATGCTGCGCTCCGCCCACAGTCACGGATAGCTGAAGGAGCGCCAGCTTGACCATCACCGCAGAAGAGAACCGCTCAGCAGCGGGAATCATTCGGGGAGCCGATTCGGCCGGCCGGGTGGCACTCCTTCTGGCCGGGATCTTTCTTCTCCTCGCCGTCGGTCTTCAGGTTCTTGCGACGCTGAAGTTGGCCTATCCGGACTTCTTGTCAAACACATCCTTTCTGTCGTACGGTCGCCTCCAGCCGATGGCCGATACCACTGCCCTTCTTGGTTGGTTGACGTTCTCGAACCTGGCCATCATCTACTACCTCCTGCCCCGATTGACCGGTGCCCGCCTCTGGAACGAGCCGGTCGCGGTGATGGCAACGTTCGCCAGCGCCGCGGTAACCGTGCTGGCGGTGGTAGGAATCGGTCTCGGGTACACCGACGGGCGCCCCTTCGCCGATGTTCACTTCATCGCCGACGCGGTGTTGCTCGTCACCTATCTCGTACCGTTGGTCGTAACGGCCCAGACCATCCGTAATCGAACCGAGACCTCAACGTACGTCAGCCTCTATTACGTGCTGGCAGGCCTGGTCTGGCTGATCGGAGCGACCATCGTCGGCAATTTCCCTGGGGAAGCCGTGGTCGGTGGCCTGGTCCAGAATGAGTTCTACACCTCGACCATCTACGCCATGTGGGCGGTAGGAATTGGCATCGGGGGCGCCTATTACATCGTTCCGAAAACGACCGGAAACCCGCTGTACAGTCGTTCGTTGGCCATGGTCGGCTTTTGGTCACTCGTTATCACCTCTCTGTGGGCCGGTTTGGCCAGCCAGACATACGGCCCGGTCGGTGACTGGGCCGAAAGCATCGGGGCAGTTTTCGCCCTCGGCATGATCATCCCGGCCGTGGCAGTCCTGGCCAATCTGGTAGGGACCATGAGCGGGAAGTGGGACATGCTCCGCACCCACGCCGATGTCCGATTCGCCATCGTGGGCAGCCTGGCAGCCGTATTCGTGGCCCTCGTGGCCGGGACCCAAGGATTCCGCAGCGTGTCAGCAGTGGTAGGCCTGACGACTTTCGCCTCAGGAACCCAGTTGGCATCGGTGTGGGGGGTCGGAACCCTGTTCGCCTGCGCGTTTGGGTACCACGCCATTCCGCGGACTGCAGGACGTCGCACATTCTCGCCACCCCTCGCCAAAACCCAGCTGCGACTGCTACTGACCGGCGTCGTTTTGGCTTCCGGAGCGTTATGGGCCGCTGGCCTGGCGTCTGGATACACGTGGGTCTCAGCGGCCTATTCAGGTACTTCAGCCATCACCGGTGACGGCTTCTCGGCTACGGCCGACGCGGTGGGCGGTCTCTATTCACTCGGACTCCTGGGAATGCTCGTGACCGCGGCCGCCGCCCTGTTGTACGTCTACAACGTCTGGCGCACGTTCACATCGGGCCAGACCACGACAAGGGAATTGCTCGTGTTCGCCGACGAGGAGGTGGCGTCGTGAGCGATGCAGCGTCCATCGCGGCAGCCACCGGAGTTCCCGAATCATTGGTGATGAGGTCGGCCCAGGCGCGGGCGACGGCCACCGGGACCAGCGTCGAAGCCGTGCTTGGCGCCTGGGGTGGGGGCGACGCGATCACTCCTACGGCAGCAGCCGCCCCGACGGCACCGACTCCCGAGCCCCTGTCGGCAGAGACCCCACCATCGGCAAGCGTCCCCACCGAAGTGGCAGCCAGCGTGGCACCGCCGGTGACTGCTGCTCCAGCCCCGGTCCTGGTGGCGGCTCGCCCCGATCCCGATGCAGCTCCCCTGCTCGTGGGACGTACCGATCACCCCATCATGGCACTGGCCGTCCTGGTGATCATCTTCACTGTGAGTGCCCTGTTGGCAGTCGGAGTGCCGGCGCTTGATGCTCGCAATGCGGCCGCCGATCAAATACCAGGAACGACTCCCATACTTTCGAGCCAAGCACTGGCCGGTCGAACGATCTACCTGCAGGAGGGCTGCATGTACTGCCACACCCAGCAGGTTCGCTCAGTCGTCACCGATGTCGGCCTCGGCCCGGTTTCTGAACCAGGGACAAGTCCAGCAGTCGGTCCCCCCACCCTCGGCTTCGTCCGGATCGGGCCCGACCTAACCCACGTCGAGACCCGCTATGAGGACGATGAGGCCAAGTTGCGAACCGTCCTGGTCGACCCGAAGAGTCTCAATCCCAACTCGTTGATGCCTAGCTTCGCGCATCTGTCACCAGATGATCTGAACGCGTTGCTCACATACCTTAAGGAATCCGAATGAGCGACCTAGCTGGGGCAGCCGCCAACATCGGCGGGCCAGAAGATCTCGTTTTGCGCTCCGCCAAGGCACGGGCCGAAGCCACCGGAACCACGGTAGATGCCGTGCTGGCGGCCTGGGCTGGTGGCGGGGCCGTCCCGGCGGCCACTACGGCGACTCCTGATCCTGGTTCCGCCCCTGAAGCGGCCGGATCCGTCATGGAAGCGGCCACGGCCGACCCGGAACCGGCCCCCGAAGCGGCGCCGGCGGCATCTGCGCCGGTACCTGCGCCAGATGGCGCACCAACTCGCACGGTGGCGGCGGCCCCGATCCCCGAGACGGTCACGATCGAGGAGTCATACGAATGGGATCAGGTCACAACCGTTCGAACCGCCGGGATCAAAGAACGCACCAAATCCGTCATTCCGATATGGATGCTCGGCCTCTTCACAATCCTGCCGTTGTTCGCGGTCGGATACATTACGGTCAACTCGGCCGGACCCGGTTGCGGAAAAGCCGGGCAACTTGCCGTCGATTTTCGCAACGAACTCGTGAATTGCGACCTGTCTGCCTATGAGGGGGTCGGAGGCGGTGGCGGC
>CAJQPD010000016.1 GCA_905480085.1 uncultured Acidimicrobiia bacterium | reverse complement strand
GATCCGGGTTGGTTCGGGCTGGGTTGGTTCAGACATGATGACCTTTGCGTGTGCGTACGTACAACACTCGCCCCGCCTGTCATCGATGCCTGAGAGATTCACGTGCCGAGTTGCCTCGCCTCGCTTACTCCTTCGGCGAGGACCCTGATCCGAAGACCCGGTCCTGCTCTCCAGTAGTGCTTCCCAACGCGGTCCGTGTGCCTGAGAGGTTCCGGGGCGGTTGCTCCTTCGGCGACCACCTCGAAAGTGGTCTCTCCCGCGCTGTTCACCAGCACTTTGCACACTACTCCATCGCGCCGCCGAGGTGGTCCTGTGAATCGAGTGTGCATCCAGTTTGCATAATCCAACCTGGATGCACACTCGACGGAGGAGACGGCGACCCGCTTGAACGAGTGTGCGTACGGTTTGCATAATCCAACCTGGATGCACACTCGTCCGAGGGACGGGAGCGATTGGGCCGGAAGAGTCGGGTCGTACGGCCTGATCAGCCTTCTAGTTCGCCGAGATACGCGTCGCGGAGCTTCGGGTTGGCGAGCATCGCTTTTGCCGTGTCGGACATCACAATCCGACCGGTCTGGATGACGTAGCCACGATCCGCAATGGCGAGCGCCACGTTGGCGTTCTGCTCGACGACCAGCACGGTGACGCCGTCTGCGTTGATTTGCTGAATGGTCTCAAAGACTTGCTGAACCAGGATGGGGGCGAGGCCCATCGACGGTTCGTCCATGAGGAGGACCGATGGTTTGGCCATCAACGCCCGACCGATGGCCAGCATCTGCTGTTCACCACCCGACATGGATCCGGCTTTCTGGGCGATGCGTTCTTTGAGGCGCGGAAAGAGTGTGAACACTTTATCGATGTCGACAATGATGCCGTCCTTGTCCCTGCGCATGTTGGCGCCGATTTCAAGGTTTTCTCGAACCGTCATCTTGGCGAACAGCCGACGGTTTTCGGGTACCATCGTCACGCCTTTGGAGACGATTTGCTGGGTGGAGAGATGCTGGATCTCTTCCCCGCGCAATGAAATCGTTCCGGCCCGGACCCGGACCATACCGAGGATCGCCCGCAGCGTTGTGCTTTTGCCAGCTGCATTCGACCCGAGGAGACAGACGATTTCTCCTTCATTTATTTCAAGGCTGACCTTCTGGAGAACTTCGCTCGGACCGTATCCGGCGTCGAGTCCGTTGATCGATAGTATCGCGGTCATAGGTGCGATTCCTCCGCGGACTTGCCGAGGTAGGCCTCGATCACTTGTTTGTTGGTCGATACTTCGTCGTACGTTCCTTCAGTGATTTTCTCGCCGTGGTCGAGAGCCACCACTCGATCGGACACACTTTTGATGACAGGCATGTCATGCTCGATCACGATAACGGAGTAGCCAAGTTCGGACCTCAGGCGGCCGATCTGGCTGATCAATCCATCTTTCTCCGCCGGATTCATTCCGGCGGCAGGTTCGTCGAGCAGCAGCAATTTTGCATCGGTAGCCATTGCCCGGGCAATCTCAAGGCGGCGCCGGTCGGCGTAGGCGAGATCGGAGGCGAGTGCGTCTTCGCGTCCTGAAAGCCGATCACCGAAGAACGCCAATGCCTCTCGAGCTCGTTGACGTATGTGCTCTTCTTCCGCTTTGGTCTTCGTTGAACGAGTCAGAGCACCCCAGACGCCGGCTTTGGTTCGGGTATGTTGGCCGACCATGGCATTTTCGAGGACGGTCATAGCGTTGAACAGGCGCACCGATTGGAAGGTCCTGGCCATCCCGAGCCGGGTGAGTGCGTTCGGCTTGAGACCTGAGATATTGTGACCGTCAAAAACCATGGTGCCTTCATCGGGGCTGTAGAAGCCGGTAATGATGTTGAACAGGGTGGTTTTGCCGGCACCATTTGGACCGATGACGCCCACGATCTCCCCGAGGCTTGCGTGAAAGTCGACCTGGTTGACGGCCTGCACGCCGCCAAAGCGGATGGACAGGCCGGTCACCTCGAGGAGATGGCTCATTGCACGCCCTCCGTCGCTGCAGCGCTCAGCAAGCCCTTTTCGGGCTGGTGGTCACCCTGATGAAGTTCGAGCGCCCTTCGCTTGTCGGGGAGCAAGCCCTCCGGTTTGAGAATCATGATCGCGATAAGGATGGCACCGTAGATATGGAGTCGGAACTCACCGAACTCACGGAGCAGTTCGGGGAGGCCGACGAGAACGAGCGAGCCGACCACCACTCCGGGGATCGAACCGATCCCACCGAGAACGACGACTGCGAGTACGTTGATTGACACGAGCAGCGTGAATGATCCGGGGTTGGCAACTGACAATTTCGCCGCAAAGAAGGCTCCACCGAGCGATCCCACGGCGGCGCCGGTGGCAAAGGCAAGCAGCTTGTATTTGATGACACTGACGCCCATCCCCTCGGCGATGTCTTCGTCTTCGCGCATTGCGGCCCAAGCCCGCCCGACCCGGGATGTCTTGAGCCGATATGAGATGAAGAGTGCAAACCCGGCAAACGCATAGATCAGGTAGTACAGGATCTGTGGGTCACGGGTATTGAGGCCAAAGAACGGAACGGAAGCGACCTCGGTGAGCCCCTGGGGTCCACCGAACGTGCCTTTGAGCCAGTCCGACAATACGAGCGTTCGAATGATCTCACCGAAACCGAGCGTGACGATGGCCAGATAGTCGCCGCGTAGGCGAAGAACTGGAGCGCCGATCGCAACACCAATGACGACCGCAATCACGATCGTGATCGGAACGGCGACCCAGAAGTTTGTGTATCCGGCGGCGGCTGGACTTGTTACGGCCCCTCCGACGAGGGTCGAGCTGCGGGCGGTCAACAACGCCACCGAGTAGGCGCCGACAGCGTAGAAGGCCACATAGCCGAGGTCGAGCAGTCCGGCGAACCCGACCACGATATTCAGTCCGAGCCCGAGGAGTATGTAGAGGCCAACAAAGCCGAGCACGTCTGAGACGAAGTCGTTGACAATCCAGGGAAGGACACCCATCCCGATCAGCGCCAGGATCGTGATCACCCACCGGACATTCTTTTCGGTCGTACCCGGGACCTTGAGCAACGCCTGACGCGGACCACCGACTCGCTCTGATCCGAGCCGCGCCGCGCCGAACACCACCATAAGCGCGATGGCCCCCACGATCGTTAGGCCGTCCCGTTCGAACAACCACCTGTTGGGGATATTCAAGCCGTCCAGCATCACCTTGAAAAGGGGAGCACCGAGTGCGCCAAAGATCGATGCGGCGAAGCCCATCACGACCACTTTGCGATAGGTGTTCGACAGCAGGTGGAGCGAGCCGCCGATCAGTCCGGCCACCAGTCCAAACACGATCATGAAAAGGACTCCGACAGTCGTTGATTGCCCGAACGAGAAGAATTCGACCAAAGGGTCGTTGATGCTGGTGAACATGTTTCGGACGTTCCAGCCGAGCGTTTCGATGAGGAAGTTCACGACGAGACTGAACGCGGCAACCGTGGCCCCAGCAACCCCACCGGTAGTAACCCCGGCAATGAGTCCAGGCTGGGCGGGAGCCCCGTCCTTGCCCTGCTTGCCTGATAAGTAGGCGAAGCCTCCGAAAGTGATAGCTACGAGTACGGTGGCGAAGTTCAGAACCCCCGTGATGATGGCTCGCGCATCGAACGCCACGAGCATACCGACGAGACCGAGGTAGATGACGATCGCGCCCGAGATAAGCCCCTGGCGAATGGAACGGGTTCGGGCCGACATCATGCGCGGCTCTTATCGTCAGGAGCTCCGAGAAACCCTCCAGGGAGGAAGATGAGCACAAGCACCAGAATCCCGAACGCAACGATGGGGATTAGCTGATTTGGGGATGGAACGCCGGCTCCATCGAGGAACAAGTTGGGTCCGACGGTCTCGAGGATTCCCAGGATCAAGCCGCCCAATGCAGCTCCGGTAATCGAGCCGATTCCGCCGAGCACGGCCGCCG
>CAJQPD010000015.1 GCA_905480085.1 uncultured Acidimicrobiia bacterium | reverse complement strand
CGAACGATACGGACACTTCAATTCGCCGCGCGACGCATTGCGGCTACTTAGGACCGCCATCCTCGAGAACTTCGGGCCCCGTCAGCTCACGGTCTGGTGGCGATTCCGGTCGCTGTTCTGGCGACAAGGCAAGATCGAATGGGGCGACATGGAACGAACCGGGGTCGGCAACATCGGTTAGTCGTCAGCCACTGCCGAACCGTCGCCTAACCATGCTGCGCTGGCTGCAATGTCGCCTTGAGTAAGTCCAGGCTAGGTATCGCAGTACAGGTCTATGGAAGAGGAGCCCACCATTGACGACCGGACGAACTGGCCAGCGTTACGGGGCTGGGGTCGCGGCGAGTTTGGCGAGCGCTTCGGTGATCAGGTCACGTGCCTCGTCGACCTTCGATTGGTAGGTACCGAGGTCGCCGGCGTTGAGCGCCTCCTGCGCGGCGTTGAGCGCCGCGTCAGCCGCCGCAACAAGGTCGGCTACCTCCGTAGGCAACTCCCCAATGGGCACATCCGTGATCGGTGTGATATCGATTCCGGCCTCGTAGCCAGGGAATGTAAGCGCCAGGGCCTGGTCGAGCGTCTCGCCGATGGCGATCCGATTATCGAACACCACCGCCACCCGCTTGAACTCGGGGATGGTGTTCTCTCCATCGCCCTGGAGGTAGATCGGTTGCACAAAGATAATCGAGTCCTCGATCGGCACGACGAGCATCTGCCCCTGAATGATCGTCGATCCCTCTTGGCCGAGCAGGGTGCGTAGCGCCGAGTAGTCCGAGTCCTGGTTGATGTCTTTTCCGACCAGTCCAGGGCCGTCGAACTGAGCATTGGCGGGTAATCGAAAGTCGATGAACTCGCCGTACCGACCGGGATCACTCTTGGCGATGAGGAAAGAGATCATGTTTTCTTTGTTTTCCGGCACGAACGGTTGCATGATCAAAAAGGAAAGTTCGTCCTCGCCGGGGAGCTTCATGAGCAAGTAGTACGGCAACATCGTCCGGTTCTGGACGCCCTGCTCAGCCGCCGTTAACTGTGCAAGGAACCGGGTGACTTCCAACTCAGATGTGGACGGGTCGGCGGCCACCGCCCAGGGGTCCGAGTTCTCAAGAAGCTCCCGAACCTCGTCGACATGATAAAGCTGATACATATCCGCCTGCACCCGGAAAAGGTCTTCCGGATATCGCAGGTGTTCGCGAAGGGAATCAGGCATCTCGGACTGATCCGTGAACATCTCGGGGAAGACCGCCTCCCACGACTGAATGATCGGGTCGGTGTCCTCGACGACATAGAAGGTCATAGAGCCGTCATACGCATCGACTACGGCCTTTACCGAGTTGCGGACGTAGTTGAAGCGGGCTGGCAACGGAAGTCCGGGGAAGCTCCGTGGGACGGCAGCCAGACGGCCAGTCGATGCCGACTGAGAGTACGGGAACGAGTCAGACACCGAATACATGTCGATGACCCATTGCATGCGTCCATCAACCACAACCATGTATGGATCTGAATCCGTGCGAAGGAACGGAGCGGTAGTCGCCACCATGTCAAGGATGTTCCGGCGCATCATGACCTTGCTCTCGCCATTAATCTGGCCCGAAATGAGCGTGTTGAAATCGGTGAAACGCAACGCGAACGCTGCCCGACGGAAGAATCCTCCCAGCGGAATGCCACCCTCCCCCTCATACGACGAGAACGTCGGGTCGGGGTCGACTTCACGCTCATCCGAGTTGGCAAAAACGAACGTTCCGGCTTCAAGCAGTTCTCCGAAATAGACCCGCGGCTCGTCGACCTCGAGCTCGGGAACCTCTGACAGCGGCGGAATGTCCTTGACCAAATAGTCGGGCTTTCCCTGGTCGGTGACATCGTTGGCCGGCGAAACCACGATCCCATATCCATGTGTAAAGACCAGGTGCTCATTGACCCATCCACTCGACTGGTCGTCAGCAACCATTTCACGAACACCAAGCTCAACCTGTGTCTCGCGCCCATTGAGCTCGTAGCGATCAACGTCGATATCGTCGAACTCGTAATATGGCCGAAGCTCCTGCGACGACCGGTAGGTCGATGCCAGCACCACAGGATCCCACAAGCGGAGATTCTCGACAGTGTCAGCATTGTCCGGCAGGTCGGCGGCGCTCAGCCCATTGGTCGCCGGGAACTCAACGACCTCGATATCGGCAAGATCGAATCCGAGCTTCGTAAACTCCATGTGTCGTTCGGCGTACGGGGTCTCCTTGGTGATGAAGTTCGGCGATACCTGGAACCGTTCGACGATCTGCGGATACGCCACCCCGACGATGAGCGCCACCACGAGCCACCCGCCCCCAGCGACGGCGGGCAACAGCCAACGCTTCTGCCACATATTCGCCAGGAAAACGAACCCTGCCACCAAAGCCACAATGGCGAGAAGCTGGTTGGCCGGGATCTGTGCGTTTACATCGGTAAAGAAGGCTCCCCGGTACGGCTCTCCGGGAGCGTCGAGCAGATCATATGAGTCGAGCCAATATCCCCAGGCCTTCGTGAAAGCCAGGGCTGCCAGGATCACGCTGACATGGGACTTGACCCCCGGGCGCACCTCGGGCGGACGATCGGGCAGGAGCTTGATGCCGCCGTTCAGGTAATGCATAACCGCCACCACAATCAGCGTGATGACCAGTTGGGTGAAAAGCCAAACGTTGACCATTCGCATAAACGGCAACTGGAACACATACAACGAAAGATCGTTTCCGAACACCGGATCGAGCTTCCCGAACGATTCCGGGTTCAGGAACTGGAGGGCTGGCAGCGCCCAATCAACCGTTGATCCGGCGCTCAGGAGGGCGAACACGCCAGCGATCAGCAGCAGAATCCGGCGCATGCGTGGCTCCAACCAGTCGTTGAAGCGCTCGATCATTTCGTCCTGCCCCTCGATCACCAGCAGATCGAAGCGGGGTGAAATCCGTTCGGCGGCGTAGAGGTTCGAAAACAGGATCACAAACGAGAGTACGAAACCGATGGCTCCAAGTGCCAGCCGACTTCCATTAAGGGTCCACCAAACCGACGTGAGATTGACCGAATCGAACCACAAATAGTCGGTCCACAGAACGGCCAGCCTCCGGAGGACCTCGTAAGCGGCAAAGAGAACCACCGCGATAACGACCAGATTGAGTCGACGCGGAGTACCGGTGGATGATGATGAGTTAGAGATCATGAAGGGCCCATTCTATGGCGATTCAAAACTCATGCGTCCAATACGACCGTACAAGAGCATTCGTTGTGAAGTGGAGGGACCACGGAACCGGCGAAACCGCGGTTTGGTGAGACCGGTCCAGCCTCGGCCATTGTGCGACACTCGATACAACCTCGTCCGGCCACGGCCCACACCATCGAGGGTGCCTCAACGCTGATAAGAGCCCTGGCGATCCCCCGGTGGTAGGCGGCCCGAGCGATGGCCCGCACCCGCCGTTCTGCAGTGTCGGTCCGCCAGGCTCGGTAAGCCCGGCTAACGGCCGATGCGGCGGCCCGTGGACCGTCCCCCTTCGAAGCCGCCGTAACCAGATCGGCGGCGATCGCCTCGGCAAACTCAGCGCTGACATTGGGGATGTCAGACTTGTGGGACTTGGGTCGGCCCGGATTCGAGCCGGTCATCTCTTCGACTGCTTCATAGCCTGCCGCGAACGATTCTTGAGCAACGATTGTCAGACCACCATGAACCCGTTCGGTCAGTTCGGCAACATCCGGCTCCCACTCGTCTTCTGCAACTCGCATGTGCTCGAGGGCGATGTTCTGAGCCTCGGTGAGCTGGCGCTTGATGTCTCGAAGGACTCGATTCATGATCGGCAGCAACAAATGATCGCGCAGCTCAAGGGCATCCGCAGGAGCCTCGACGGTGGCGGCCACCAGGCGGTCCACTTGGGCCGATTCCACATCCGTGCCCACCTGATGTGAGCCTTGAACCTGTTCCTGAGCATCGTTCTCGGCCACCGCGACGGTCACGACCGGAACTTCAGCCGTTTCACGCAACGCCGCGAACAGCCCGCCCAAGTCGTCAGGGTCAGGCTCGGCCGACTGCACCGTCTCTACCGCAGCAGCCTCAACCTGAGGAGTTTCCACAGTGTGTTCACCGGAGTCGACTTCCTCGGCCAAGGCAGCTGCCTCATCACCGGGTTCAAGCTCCTCTTCGGCAGTCTCCTCTTCGGCAGCCTCGTCTTCGGCGGTCTCGTCTTCAACAGTGACATCCGGCCCTTCGACTTCGTCGTGCTTGGCCGGGATGATCTTGATTATCGAGAACTCTGCTTCTTCAGGTTCGTCGGGCACCTGAGGAGCGTTGAGCCGGCGGACCTCCTCGGCCATTTCGGAGGCATCGATTGGAGCGACACTCGGAGTATCGACTCGCTTTGGCGCAGGAATGAGCTTGATGCCGTCCGAGTCCCAGCCAGGGCTATCAGCCGACGGCTTTTCAATAACCTTTACGGAGGAGTCGACATACGCGGCGGCCGGAGGGGCGGCCTCGAGTTCTTCGCGTTTGCGCTTCAAGTCATCTTCGAGGCGAGCCACGGCCACCTGAACGGAGTCGAGTTCAGAAAGTAGCTCAACCCGGCGAACTTCTAGCGAACGAGCTCGTTCCTGAGCGGCATCGGCCTGGGTCCTCGCCTTTTCGACTATTTCATCATGTTGGGCGCGAGCGTCGACCAGGAGCCGCTCCGATTCCATTCGGGCCAGCCTCATGAGCTCTTCGCTCTCGCGGCGGGCATTCGACTGGATTCGATGAGCGTCACGTTCGGCCTTGCCAACGATGGCCAATGCCTCCCGTGCCGCCTCTTCAACGGCGTGCTTTGCCTCGTCCAAAGACTGCTCGATGAGTGTTTCGGCAGCAATCCAGGCGTCCCGCCGCAAATTCTCGGCCGCTTCGCCGGCCTCCCGACGAGAAAGCTCAATCTCTTTTTGAGCCGAATCACGCCAGGCGGTCACCTCACTGGTGGCTCGATTTCGCAATGTGTCAGCGGCTTGATGGGCTGCCTCAAGAATGTGTCTGAGTTCGTCTGCGAACGAGTTGAAGTCGATGGAGGTCTCGCCCATTTGCTCGAGCCGGGCAAGGAGGGCGTCCTTTTCGCCAGCCAGTTCACTGATGCGAGCAGCCTGACCCTCGATGTATGAGTTGACCTGACCCTGATCAAACCCTCGTAGTTTGGTCGAGAAGGGCGGCGAATCTTCAAAGCCGGTGGACATGGGCGCCACGATACCGCGCCCCGTGTCGATATTCGGCGCTTTCAGACCGAAATCACGACTGTTGACCGGTCAGGTATGCGAGCGCGTCGAGATATGTCTCAACCCGAACCTTCTCGATGTCTACGTCAAATCCCTCTAATTCATCCCAGTTGTCGGCAGGAACGAACATCACATCCGCCCCGGTCGCCTGAGCAGCGACGATCTTCTGGCGGATCCCCCCGATCGGTCCAACCGAACCGTCGAGGTCAATCGTGCCAGTGCCGGCAATGACCCGGCCGCCCGCCAGGTCTTCTTCGGACAGCATGTCAATCATCGTTAGCGTGTACATGAGACCCGCCGAAGGCCCGCCCACATTGGTCGTATCGATCTCTATGTCGATCGGCGAGGTGTAGCTCCAGTTGTAGGTTGTGGCCAGAAACCCGACCATCGGCCGGGACGGATCG
Source organism: uncultured Acidimicrobiia bacterium (assembly GCA_905480085.1). Classification (GTDB taxonomy): domain Bacteria; phylum Actinomycetota; class Acidimicrobiia; order Spongiisociales; family JAENVV01; genus JAENVV01. The sequence goes on along the minus strand of CAJQPD010000015.1, from coordinate 4,813 downwards.
GACACATGCTCGACGAGCGTCACCGTTAGGGTGATGGGCTCCCCATCGCGCAGAAGATCGAGGGCAATCTCGTCGCCGACGGCACGCTCACCAATCAACGAGGTCAGATCGCCTGAAGTCATTACCGGGACACCATCGACCTTGACGATCACATCGTCAGGCAGAAGCACGCCCTCGACTGGTGAGCCCTCGGTGAGCCCGGCCACCAGCACACCATCGCCGTTGACGGCCACGTCGTATCCGAGGTGATTGAGCGCCACGTAGACGGCGTTGGTTTTGGATTCGTCCATCGAAAGTCGATTCCTGGCGCGGTACTCTTCATCGGTCTGACCGACCGGTCGAACCGCCTCACGGGGAATGAGGTCAACGGAGCTCTCGAACTGAGCAAACACATACTCGATCGCCGAAACCGGAGACAGCGAGATCGTCAGCATATAGAACTCGCCGTCAATCGGGTCCGGGTTCGCCATTGTGACAAGATCGTCGATTTCGTATGCCGGACCGGGTGAAAATGAATAATACGGAAGCGTGACCGACGCACCCACACCGATCAATATTGCTGCGATCACGATGACGACCGCCAGGACGACCGGCCACCGCGCCGGGCGGTCAGGCGTCCTGGCATCAACCGCCGCAGGAAGGAGGGTGTCCATCGAACGCATGGTAACTGCCCGGGATGCTTATCTCACGCTCGCTCAAGGATCGAAACGCGAAAGCGACGAAGGCTGATAGCGAAGGGTTATCATCGTGGGTATGCGACCCGAACTAATCATGATCGACGAACAACGCGATGGCGAGAGCCTGACGGTCGTGGCCGTTCTCATCAGGAACAACGAGGAGTTCCGCGGCCAGGCCACTGGACCCGCCGATGCCTCCACTCACCTCGATATCGTTTGTCGAGCGACGCTGGAAGCTGCCAAGGTTGCCAGCGACCGACAACTTGACGTCGATTTCGCCGGACTCGCCATCACCGATGTGCAGTCAAAGCCGATTGCTCTGGCCCTGGTACGGGTCGACAAGGGCGAGAATGTTTACGTCGGTACCGCTCGCGTGAAGTCAGACGGTGCCACCAAGGCGGTCGCCCGGGCCATCATGGATGCCATCAACCGCCCACTGTTCGGCTAACCACCGATAACCCTGCGGTCCGATTCGGGGATCATCGGGTAAACACCCTTCGACTGACTACCGCGAGTTGCCGCCGACCTCGTCGTCTAGCGACGCATAAAAAAGGGGCCCGGCATCTGCCGGGCCCCTTTCCAATTGGCCGTGGTCGAACTAACGAAGTTCGACGCTGGCGCCGGCAGCCTCAAGGGTCGCCTTGGCTTTTTCGGCATCTTCTTTGCTGGCACCTTCAAGAACGGTACCGTTCGCTTCGACGAGATCCTTGGCCTCTTTGAGACCGAGGTTCGTGATGCCACGGACCTCTTTGATGACCTGGATCTTCTTGTCGCCGGGGCTGGTCAGGACGACATCGAACTCGTCCTTCTCTTCCTCGACGGCAACATCGCCGGCGGCAGCAGGAGCCATCGCCATGGCCATCGGAGCGGCAGCAGTTACGTCAAACTTCTCTTCGAACGCATCCAAGAAATCTTTGAGTTCCAGGACGGTCATTTCTCCAAAGACTTCCAATAGGTCGTCTGTACTCATCTTCGTTTTCGCCATGGTTATTCCTCCTCGGCGGCCGCGGCGACTGGCGCCTCGGTCTCTGGTTCGGTCACAACTTCTTCGTCAGCCTCGGCTGCCGGTTCAGAAACGACTTCTTCATCGGCAGCGGCCTCTACCTGAGCAGGAGCCTCTCCGTCTGTGTCGGTCGCCTCTTGAGAAGCGGTAGCTTCCGTTGATTCAACCGCGTCTTGCGAAGCGGGCGAATCCTGGGAAGCGGGGTCGGTTTCTTTCTTTTCAAGCAGTTGCGAGAACAGCGACGCGGCATCGCGCGTGAACGACTGGAGCATCCCGGCGAAGTTGACCAACGGTGCCTTGGCAGCACCGGCTATCTTGGCCAACAAGACTTCGCGAGGCTCAATATCAGCGAGCTTGGACACCGACTCAGGAGTCAGCATCTCAGTGCCAAGAACGCCTGACTTGATAACCAATGCGTCGTTCTCTTTCGCAAAATCCCGAAGGACCTTGGCGATCGAAACGGCGTCAGTATCAGCGAAGGCCAAACCGGTGGGACCCGTAAGGTCATCACCAAATTCGATCCCAAGCTCATCGGCGGCTCGACGAGCCAACGACATCTTGACAACCTTGAACTCACCACCAGCCGCCCGAAGCGCCCGACGGAGCTTCTGCTGCTGGTTGACGCTCAGCCCACGGTACTCGGCGAGGTACGTAGCCCGCGCCGAGCCCAACCGGTCTCTGATCTCTTCAACTGCCTGGACCTTCTCAGGTCGTGGCATAGACTCCTCCTCAATAGGAAAAGGTTCTTCGACCGCAGAACGAAGAACCTCAGAGGAGGGCTTCAACCTGCGTAGGACGAGCTTGTCGCTCTTTTGACCTCAAAGGGTCCGACGGTCTGGGGTCGAAGACTGGTCTTTTGACCAGGCTTGGAGTTGTGATGACAAGCATACCGGCAGGACTCCTCTGTGTCACATCCACAGGTTTTCTTTCAACCCCCTCACGCGCCGTGGCTGGATTAGCCCATCTTCCCCTGAACTTTCACGCGCCGTGGTATTCGCCGATATTCGTCGTAGACAGTGTCGGGAAGAGGCGCGATAGTCAAAAGAGATACCCGGGGCATCACACCGGGCGGGGATAGACAACGGAAAGGCTGTCAGACTGACAAACCACTAAGACCTTCCCTAACGCAGACAGACCTGTCGGGCGAGACGCTAGAGCGACCACTCTCTCAAAGCAATCGTGGACCCTACCCTGCACGGTTGCGACCAGTTCCGGCGAAAGCTCTGACTCTGTTCAGCGAATGTCATCCCCACATCGAAGAACGCCCGGTCCGCAGCCCGGGCGTTCTTCTTGATAGGCCGCGGCGAAACGTCCGGCTTGATCCACGCTCAGGCGCCTGCGACATTGTCGGACGGTCTGCCAACGAAATGAACCTTCCTCGGCCGAGGAAGGTTCATTTCAACTATTGAACGATCAGGAAGGACTAAGCCTTCTTTTTTGGCACGTACGGCTGAACCCGGACACCCGGGCCCATCGTTGATGCCACCGAGACATTACGGATGTAAACACCTTTTGAGGCGGCCGGGCGGGCGCGGCTGATCTCGCCAGAGATCGCTACGAAGTTCTCGAACAGCTTGTCGGCCTCGAACGAAACCTTGCCGATCGGGACATGCACATTGCCGAATTTGTCGTTGCGGTATTCGATCCGGCCACCCTTGAATTCGGTTACGGCCTTGCCAATATCCTGGGTCACGGTGCCGGCCTTCGGGTTGGGCATCAAGCCCCGCGGTCCAAGAACTCGGCCGAGCGTTCCTACTTTGGCCATCATGTCGGGCGAGGCAATCATCAGGTCGAAGTCGAGGGCACGGCCAGCCGTGAGTTCCGCAACAAGCTCTTCGCCACCAACGAGATCGGCACCGGCTGCTTCAGCTTCGGCATGTTTTTCGGATGAGGCGATCACTGCAATACGGACCGTCTTTCCGGTTCCGTTTGGAAGTGACACGGTTCCTCGCACCAATTGATCGGCTTTGCGGGGGTCGATGCCAAGCCGGAACGCCACCTCGACAGTTTCATCAAACGTAGCTGATGCCAGAGACTTGACGAGCTCGAACGCCTCTTCGGCTTCATAATCGTTCTTATCGTCATAACGCTTTTTTGCTTCAACCGTCTTCTTACCGGCCATGTTTACTTCTCCTCGTGGTCCGAACGGCGTGAGCCTCCCACCTAGATGTCTTTTCTAGCTTCTAGCTTCTGCCCTTCTCGCAGTTTCGGCAAAGCCGAACACTGCATCCTGATTCTTCGAATCAGGCTGTGGTGCAAGCGGCGTGAGCCTCCCACGTATATGTTGCCAAATTACCCGAGATCGCTAGATCTCGGAGCTGCACTTTTGGCAAAGCCGAAAGTGCCACCTGATTCAAAGAATCAGGCTTCTGCCCTTCTCGCAGTTTCGGCAAAGCCGAACACTGCAAGCTGATCCGAAGGATCAGCCCAAGACTGCAAGCTGACTCGAAGAGTCAGCCTTTGACAGTGATACCCATCGAACGGGCGGTGCCCTCGATGATCTTCATGGCTGCCTCGATGTCATTGGCATTGAGGTCGACCATTTTCGTCTCGGCGATCTGTCGCACCTGGTCACGGGTGACCGATCCCACCTTGACGGTGTGAGGCGTGGCTGAACCCTTCTCAAGGCGCGCAGCCTGACGGAGTAGAACCGGTGCTGGTGGCGTCTTGGTGATGAACGTAAATGACCGATCTTCAAAGACCGAGATTTCCACCGGAATGATGGTCCCGGTCTGCTTCGCCGTTGCCTCGTTGTACGCCTTGACGAAGTCCATGATGTTCACGCCATGCTGGCCGAGCGCCGGACCGACAGGCGGTGCTGGGCTGGCTTGGCCTGCAGGGATCTGCAGTTTGAGCATGGTCATGAGTCTCTTGCGGCCCATAGGTGAATCCTCGCTTGAAAAGAGTTAGTACTTGACGATCTGGTCGAAGTTGAGTTCGACCGGAGTCTCTCGCCCAAAGATGTCCACGAGAACGCGGACCTTGGACTGATCGACGTTGATGTCCTCGATGAGGCCGTTGAAATCTGCGAAAGGTCCTTCGACGACCCGGACGGTCTCGCCGACTTCCCATGCCGGCTTGAACCGGGGCTCCTTCTTCTCTTCCTCGTCCTCACGGACGCCGAGAATGCGCT
>CAJQPD010000014.1 GCA_905480085.1 uncultured Acidimicrobiia bacterium | reverse complement strand
CCACGGCGCCTGCCGGAACCTGATACTGCCATTGGATCCATGAGCCACGGGTCGATTCGTGGGGTGTCCAATGCAGCCACTTGGTCTCGACCTTGCCGTCAAACAGATTGCCCACCGTTTCCGCAGGCGGATTGTCCCCTTCCGCCGACAGGACGTCCGTGAAGGCGGGCTGGGGACTCTGATCCTCCGAGTCACTACCCCGCAGCTCGATCTCCGCGAGTTGCACCATCCGCACCGCACTGGGATCGCGCACCCGGTCGATCTGCAGCCGGTAGCGTTCAAAGGGGCGGGGGGATTCGACAGGGAACCATCGTTGCTCATGGCGCTCCTGAAACACCTCTCCCTGCCGTTCATCAAGCTCGGTCCAGGTCGCCCCCTCATCGTTGGATCCGAGTAACCGCCAATCCCGGGGGTCGCGCTGGGGAAAGTCGTTGGCGGAGGTCAGCGCATACTGGGAAATGACTTTCTGGGTCGACTGTGGAGCCGCGTCCGCGGTGTGCACGCTCAAGCCGAGAAGGCACAGACACAGCGCGGGCGCCGTCAACCTGCGGGGCTGCCGGATGTGGCCGCGCAACTTCCCGCAATCATACGTGGACATCATGAATCAGCGGTGCCGTCCGACGCCTGGATTGCGCCCGCCAGTCTCCGGCGAAAGCGCGGTAAAGTTCATTGAACGTCATGGGTCGGCCTTGGAAGGGGTTTGCAACCTCCAGTCTAACCATTCTGGCAGCGGCGGCAACCCACAAAGCGGGCCCCTGACTCCCCGATGCGCCCAGACCGGCGATCGGCGGCTGGGTTGGATGGCTTACGGAGAGGCTTGCACCGTGACAAACAGTTTGCCGTCCACGGGAAGCTCGGCCAGTTCAACGGTCACCACCTGAACCTGGCTCACCGGGTCGGGGGTGCCGGGCGTGATCACCGGGCTCACTGCCGGCTGCCAGTTCTGGATGTCCGTGGACACCAGCACGGTGTAGTTGAACCCCGTCAATGACGGATCGCGGCGGGTGTAGCTGAACGTGCCGGTCAGGGGATCCAGGGTCGTGACGAACGGGTTCGCCGAGGAGGCGAGCGTGGGGTCGAGGCCGAAGAGATACTCCTTGTCGTTGATCAGGCCGTCCCCGTCCTGGTCTGCCGTCCCCACGATGTTGGTGAACCCCGCAAACTGCGTGGTCCAGACGTCGTAGTCCGTGACCACCGCCTCGACAACATCGAACTCGTAATACTCGGTGGCTTCATTGTCGAAGCTGGGCAGGATGTCAAAGAGCAGGTAGCGGTAGCTGCCGATGGCTGCCCCGGGATTGGTGTTGTGCACACTGATGCCGGCGATGCCTGCATTATAGTCCTCGGCAACCGTGGCGATCAGCGTCCAGCCTTCGCTGCCCGGGGCCCCCGTCCCGGCCAGATCCGTCACGGAACCGTAGACGCTGTAATTCTGGGCGATGCGCTCGTTGATTTCATGGGTGGAGAAGGTGTTGATCTCCGCGATCGGAAGGTTGGTTTGCAGGTCGATCTTTAAACGCCCGTTGCCGGGATCCTCAAACATGTAAACCCTGCGCAATTCACCTAGGAAGTTGACGGTGAGGCCGTCCAGCAGGCGAACGCGTGAGGCACTTCCGTTCACGGCTGCATGACCCACCCCCATGCCCGGGGGGATCTCCACCGTCACGCCGTTGCCGCTGCCGGCGTCCGCATAGTCGGTGCCGGACGGGTTGGGAACCGTGGTGAATGGAGTCAGCGTCGTCCGGTGTTCCTCGGTCACCATGACCGCTCCCACAATCAGTGGCACGCTGTTGAAGGTGACGTTGGCGGTGGCGCTGACGCCAATGCCGTCCGTGGTGTTGGTCGCGGTGAAGTTCGCGACTCCCGCCGTGGTCGAGGTCACCGCGAAGGTCACGATACCCCCGGCGTCCGAAGGGCCGGAAGCTGCCGAGATGGTATCGGACGCGCCGCGGCTGGACGTCAGGGAGACTGTTTTTCCCGGGATCGCCGTGTCACTGGCGTCCTTGAGCATGACGGTGATCGTCGAGAGCGCGATGCCATTGGCCAGTTGCGTGTCCGGTGAGGCGGCGATCGCGGAGAGGGTCGGGGACATCACGCCGGTGAATGTGACGGTCTCCACCGGGGTGAGCGCCGCGCCATCCGTGACGTTGGTGGCCGTGAACTCTGCAGTCCCTGGTGTCGTCGAACTCACGGTGAACGTGACGATACCACTGGTATCGGACGGGCCGGAGGGGGCGGAAATCGTGTCCGTGACCCCGCGACTGGAGGTGAGCGCCAGCGTTTTTCCGGGAACCGGGTTGTTGGTGGCATCCTTCAGCGTGACGGTGATGGTCGATGTGGAAATGCCGTCGGCATTCACGTTGTCGGGCGAAGCGATGACCGTGGAGAATTCCGGCACCGCCAGGGTTTGAGAGAACAGCCACTCGTAGACTGTTTCGCCCGAGCCGTTGGTATAGGTTGTGTTGTTATAGAAAGTGCTCCAACCGTCGTGCCCGGTGTTGATGCGCGTGTAGATGATGCTGCCGCCGGCGTTTGTCACCGCATCGCGCATGTCGTCGGTCGCGCTCACGGGAATCACTCCATCCGTGGTGCCATGGTAGGTCCAGGTGGGGATCTCCTTGAGGAGCGCGCCCTGCTCCTTGTTGCCTCCGCCGGAGAGGGGCATGGCTGCGGCAAACTGGGTCGGACGCGACCGGATGGCGTTCCACGTGCCGAAGCCTCCCATCGAGAGTCCGGTGATGTAGACCTGGTTCGTGTTTACCGGGTAGGTGCCGATCACC
>CAJQPD010000013.1 GCA_905480085.1 uncultured Acidimicrobiia bacterium | reverse complement strand
ACCTCTGAGCCGCTCAGATGCCAGCCACAAGCCATGCAGCCCACCCCAGACCACAAAGGTCCAGGCCGCCCCGTGCCACAAGCCTCCGAGCAGCATCGTCAACAGAAGGTTGACCATCGTCCGGTTCTTTCCCTTTCGATTTCCTCCGAGGGGGATATAGAGATAGTCACGCAGCCATTCAGAGAGAGATATATGCCACCTCCGCCAGAACTCGGTGATGGAGCGGGAGAAGTACGGTTGAGCAAAGTTCTCCATAAGATCGACCCCGACCAGCTTTGCCGACCCCCGAGCAATATCGGTGTACCCGGAGAAGTCCCCGTAGATCTGCAGTGTGAATCCATAAATGGCGATCAATGCGCCGAAAGTTCCCAAGCCCCCTGGCGACGCATAGGCAGCATCGACAAGGCGCGCCATCGAATCTGCAATGACGACCTTCTTGAACAGCCCACGCGCGATGAGCATGAGACCCTCTTCAAAACCGGCAGTCGTAACGGAACGATCCTCAAGCTGAGGAAGAAGCCTGCGGGCCCGTTCAATGGGACCGGCCACCAATTGTGGAAAAAAGCTGACGAACAAGGCAAACCGAACAAAACCAGCTTCCGGTTCCTGGGTCCGACGATAGACATCGATCGTGTAACTCATTGTTTGGAACGTATAGAACGAAATTCCGACCGGAAGAATGATGCTGAGTGACGGGAGATTAGGAGACAGTCCCAGTCCTTCGAGCAACCCAGCAGTTGAGGCCAGGAAGAACCCGAGATATTTGAACGTCCCAAGAATTCCGAGGTTGACAGCCACTGACAGAACAACCAGCCGCCGCCTGATCGCCTGAGTGTCCGTAGATCCAAGCGCCCGCCCAACCACAAAGTCGACAGATGTCGAGAGCAAAAGCAAACCGAGGAAGCGCACATCCCACGCTCCGTAGAAGACATACGAAGCCACCAACAACAGGCCGTTCCGGTATCGCTTTGGGCTGGTCCAATGAAGGACCACTACCGTCGGTAGGAAGGCGGCGTACACCCAGCTATTGAAAAGCACTTTGGGAGCCTACCGCCCATGCCGAGACAGCTCTGAACTAGCCGCGCAGGCTACCTGTCAGTCAATCGGTATGGGCAGCCTCGCGGACGGCTTTGGCAACCTCGATCACGACGTCGCTATTGAACACCGAGGGGATGATGTAGACAGGATTCAGTTGCGAGTCGGTAACCACTTCGGCGATGGCCTTGGCAGCCGCCAACTTCATGGCCTCGGTGATTTCCGAAGCGCGTGCATCGAGGGCACCTCTGAACACACCGGGGAAGGCCAATACGTTGTTGATCTGATTCGGATAGTCCGATCGCCCGGTCGCCACCACCGCTGCATACTTGCGGGCTTCGACGGGGTCGACCTCCGGGTCCGGGTTGGCGAGAGCGAAAATGATCGCCTTGTCGTTCATCCGTGCGATCTCTTTGGCGTCGAACAAGTTCGGCGCTGAAACACCGATGAACACATCCGCCCCGTCGAGGGACTCCAGGATGCCGCCGGTCATCCCGGCTTTGTTCGTGTTGTCGGCCATCCATATCTTGGAGGCGTCAACCAGTTCACGGCCCTTGTGGATGATGCCTTTGGAGTCAGAAACGATGATGTCCTTGACATGCTCGGCAATCAACATCTTGGCGATGGCTACGCCGGCCGCGCCCGCGCCAGACATCGAAACAACGACGTCCTCAAACGTCTTGCCAACCACCTTGAGCGCATTACGCAAGGCGGCGACCACGACGATGGCAGTCCCGTGCTGATCATCGTGAAACACCGGAATGTCCAGCAGTTCTCGCAGACGCTCTTCGATCTCAAAACAGCGGGGAGCGGCAATGTCCTCCAGGTTGATACCACCAAACACCGGCGCGATGAGCTGCACAGTGCGGATGATCTCTTCTGTGTCCTTCGTGTCGAGACAAATCGGGAACGCATCGACGTTGGCGAACCGCTTGAACAGGGCGGCCTTGCCCTCCATGACCGGAAGCGCCGCCAGCGGCCCGATATCACCGAGGCCGAGAACGGCAGTGCCGTCGGTCACGATGGCAACCATGTTCCCTTTGACAGTGAGATTCCGAGCATCTTCCGGGTTCTCGTAAATCGCCATGGACACCCGAGCCACGCCCGGGGTATACGCCATCGACAGCTGATCGCGGTTACGTAGATCAACCTTGGAGCGGACTTCTATCTTGCCTCCAAGGTGCATAAGGAAGGTACGGTCGGAAACCTTGTGGACCGTGGCTCCCTCGACAGCTTCGACTGCGGCACTGATGGCCACAGCATGGTCCGAGTTCGAGGCGTTGACCGTCACATCGATAACGGATCCCCGTTCGTCGGTCTCGACAAAGTCAAAGGCCACCACGTGACCCTCTGCCTCACCAATTGCGGTCGTCACCCGACCAATAGCCAGTTGGTCGGTCGAATCGGTAATCACCCGCAACGTTATCGAATAGGAAGCGCTTGCCATGATGGTTCCTTGGTTGAGTCGTTCAATAAAGCCTAGGACTTCTCCAAGCTCTGTTGTGTTACCCACCATACTGGCTCATCCGCAACGCCCTTCAGCTCCGTATGAACCAACGAAATCGGAGGAAACCATGATTCAGCTCAAAGAAACCATTACCGTCTCTGCCCCCATCGAAGCTGCCTTTGATTACGCCGCTGAGTTCGCGAACACCCAAGACTGGGACCCTGGCGTCGTCCGAGCGAAAAAGACATCGAGCGCTTCAGCCAAAGTCGGGACAGCGTTCGATCTCGTAACGACCTTCAAAGGTCGCGAGAGCGAAATGACGTACACGATCACCACGCTTGACAAGCCACATCGTCTCGTGCTTGCCGGGGAAGGGGACATTCTGTCAGCGGTCGACTCCCTGGAATTTTCCGAAACTGCCACGGGCACTGAAATCCGTTACACGGCCGATCTCACGTTCAAGGGACTGGCCAAAATCGGCACCCTATTCGTTCGCAAAGACCTCGACCAACTCGGTCGTGACGCCGTCAACGGACTAAAAACTGCCCTGGATTCGAAAAACTAAAGCCCGGCCAGTCTACGAAGGCCCTCGACGAGGGCCACCCGATCTTCGGGACGTTCCCTGGTCTTGTCGGTCATGTGGGTGATCCTCGGCGTACGGTCCAACCAGAACTTCCCTGATGGGACCTCCTCGTCAGTCGATGCCAGCCACACCATCGTGTCAGCCCCCTCTTCGGGGGATCGCAACAATGGCCCGATGAGCTTTGAGAAGGTCGGGAGCGAGTCTGAAACTCCGGGCGTATCCGACCAGCCCGGGTGCATGGCACTCACTGTGATCCGACGATCGGCCAGGCTCTCCGCCCAGATCTCGGTCAGTATGACCTGTCCCCGCTTCGTCCGAGCGTAGGCAGCCGTCCCCGTGTACTCGCCGGTCTTGAACTGCAAATCAGCCGGACGGATTCGTTGCGAGTACATCCCCCCTGACGACACGTTGATGATCCGACCGCCGTCCTTGATGTGCGGCAGTACCTTCTCTGTCAACAAGTAATGGGACAAGAGATTCGTCGCCAGGGTCAGTTCGAGACCTTCTGACGTGTCGGTTCGAGCTGCAACCAGGACCCCGGCGTTGTTGATCAACGCGTCGATGGGGGGACCGGCTGTCAGACGGTCGGCGAGAGCGCGGGTCTCGGCCATCAGGCTGAGGTCGGCCAATTCGACAGAGATCGCTTCGTTTCCAGTAATTAGCTGAATCTCGCGAGCTGCTTCTTCTGCCTTCGCCTGGTTACGACCCACCAGCACAACCGCTGCCCCGAGGTCGGCCAATTCACGCGCCGCCACCAAACCGAGACCCGATGTCGCCCCGGTCACGACGATCCGGCGACCTTCGATCCTGGGCAATGGCTTGAAGTTGCCCTTGCGAAGCCCATACCCCACAGATGTGAAACTAAAGAGAAGGGTCCGGTCGAGGATCTGGTCAAGGCGCGAGTTCTGTTTCATTCCTCAGAGGGTACCGAGACGGTGGCCATACTGTCCATCGAGGGACCGACGTAAATGGCCGTCGTCAGGTCAGTGGTCCCGTATGGGTTTTTCGGCTTCTTGTAGCTGAGGGACTCGATGTTGCAGCCTATGTCACCTCATCCTTGGTCAACAGACCTGCGAAAGGTTTCGCCTCGGGCGAACTCCTGACCTCGTTCGTCTTCTGGCTGTGGTCATTTCATGATGCCCGAAAGTCCGAGATCGCCAACTGGTGGATCACCCCCGTACTCAATCTGCTCATCGGACTCTCGGCGACCCTTCCGTTCTCCTTGTATCTCCGCTACGACAAAGCTGGAGTCGCGCCTACACTCACCTCATAACCACTCCGGGGAGCTCGGGCCAACGAGCTGAGAGGGAAGCTGACAACGTCGCTTCCGACCCGCAGAACCTGACCTGGATCATGCCAGCGGAGGAAGCGTGTGGAAACCTCATCACAAGTGGGGTCCTCATCCTCCAACGGAGGAGGACCAACGTGAAACTTCTAGTCTCCATCATCCTTGCGAGCCTTATCCTGGGTGCCTGCTCTTCAGACGCAACCGGCGAACCAACTGAACTGGTGCTACTTACGCACGATTCCTTCGCCCTATCGGAAGGAGTCTTGGATGCATTCACTGCTGAGACCGGTATCAAGGTCACGGTTCTCGAAGGGGGTGATGGCGGGTCCCTCGTCACCCAGGCCGTTCTCAGCAAGGACAACCCCACGGGAGATGTTCTGTACGGGGTCGACAACACGTTGCTAACCCGGGCACTCGACCTCTTCGTGGCCTATGAATCCCCTGCCCTCTCCAACGTCGACCCTTCCCTGGTGACTGACGCACGGGTGACTCCCATCGACTTCGGTGACGTTTGCCTGAACTATGAG
>CAJQPD010000012.1 GCA_905480085.1 uncultured Acidimicrobiia bacterium | reverse complement strand
CCGTCTCGTGCCCCTCGTTGGCGATGGTGATCGTGTAGAGAAAGAACCAGCGGCCCGGCGCCGAACGCTCGCTCGACAGCTCGGACTCCACCGTGACGCGGATTCCCTGTGTCGTAGTCTCTGAGCCCGTCATCGCGACCTCATTGTAGCGTCCCGTCTCGGTGTTGACTCGATGGTCCCAAGGGATCGAAAAAGGGCCGATAGGTTCCGGCGTTTCGTCTACCATAGGGGCGTCCCGGCGCCCCGCTCCGGTGCGGTGGTCGTCTATGTCCTCACCAATGACTCTGATCCCGAGGGGCAGCAACGATCCATCGTTGCGTCCGATGCCTCTTCGGCCCAGGGTGGGACCGTTTCTTGTGACGTGGCCTGCGTGTACACGCCGCCAGCGGCCTTCTCAGGTACCGACACGTTCAGCTACACCATGGCGGATCCCGCCGGCCTGACCGCCACTGCCACCGTTACGGTTACCGTCAACTGACAGAGCCCGCCTCTCCAGCCGTTCGCTAGCTCTCAACCCTCCAGATCACCGCAGTTCGGGGGGCGACGGCGAGTCGGGTAGTCGTCCCGTCGCTGCTGATGCCGCCATCTCCGTACAGAGTGGTGAACGTCGTCCCGATAGCCTCTTGCACGGTGGCCGAGTGAGCGGCATAGCTGGCATTGACTGCCACCAGAATCCGTTCGGTTTCGTCAGCCCGCTCGACGACATACAACTCGGGACCGACTGGAAGCGTTCGATACGACCCGGTCCGGAGGGCCTGGTGGTCGTGGCGAAGCCGAATGAGCGATCGGTGGGTTTCGAGAGTCGTCCGGTTCCACGTGTCCTCGTCCCAATCGAATCCGGACCGGTTTTCAGGATCCCTCCCCCCGGTCAAGCCGACTTCTGACCCGTAGTAGATGCTCGGAGCGCCCGGAAATGTCATCTGAATCGCCACCGCCAATTCGACAGCGATCGGATCGTCTGCACACAAAGTGAGCACTCTCGGGACGTCATGGCTGTCGAGCAGGTTGAGGTTTGCCAGGGTCGCCGACCAGGGATAAAGACCGATCAGATTATTCATGGCGTCGGAGAAGGATTGCCCGTCGAGAGCCGGGTGGAGCGGGTAGTTGAGATCGGTCGTGAGGTGACGGGGAATGGAGTCACCGGCGACGAATGCCAGCGTATAGCCCGTGAAGAGATAGTTCATGGTTCCATCGAACTGGTCGCCTGATGAGATCCAGTTTGAGGCGTCTTCCCAGATTTCCGCCACGATGTAAGCCTCGGGGTTGATTGCCCGAACCCTCTCCCGGAACTCCTCCCAGAAACCGGGGGTGGTGATTTCCTGCGGGACGTCGAGGCGCCAGCCGTCAATGCCTCGTGTCACCCAGTACTCGGCAACCTGCATGAGGTATTCGCGCACATGGGGCGTCCCGGTATTGAGCTTGGGTAGTGCCGGCATGCCCCACCAGGCGTCGTAATTCGGAGTACGGCCGAATGCCTCCACCGGGAAGGAATGGAAGTGATACCAGTCGACGTACGGCGACTGTTGTCCGCTCTCAACGACATCCGAAAACTGGAAGAAGCCCCGGCCGGTATGGTTGAAGACCCCGTCGAGTACGACCCGGATACCCCGATCGTGGCAGGCGGTGATCAGTTGGTCGAAAACCTCGTCGTCGCCGAGGAGCGGGTCGATCCGGTAGTAATCCCAGGCGTGGTATCTGTGGTTTGAGCCGGAAGCGAAGATGGGGTTGAAGTAGAGGGCGTTGATGCCGAGGTCGACGAGATAATCGAGGTGCTCGATTACGCCGAGCAGGTTGCCACCTTTGTAACCGTGATGGGTCGGTGGAGCGTCCCAGGGCTCCAGATTCGGTGGTTGTTCCCATTGGTCGGATGAGGCGAAGCGATCAGGAAATATCTGGTAAAAGACGGCATCGGTGACCCAGGCGGGAGGTTTCTCGAGAGACATGCAGCGGGGAGATTACTCGGTTCCGACGGGCGGTTATGCTCCACACCCATGATTGGATACCAGGGCGAGCCTCACTCGAATAGTTATGAAGCTGCTGTATCGATGTATCCAGACCGCAAGTCGGTCGGCTATCACAGCTTTGCCGAAGCCTTTGCGGCGATCGCAGAGGGATCTGTCGAACTTCTCGTCATGCCGATTGAGAATTCGACTACCGGCAGCATCCTTCCAGTACTCGATCGACTGGTTGGGGGCGGATTGACGATCGTTCGCGAGTACTTTTTGGAAATCCATTATGCGTTGCTCGGTCTTCCCGGCGCCGATGCCAAGCAGGTGACCACCGTTCATTCACACCCCGAGGCGCTTCGCCAGGCGGAGGGTGCCCTCGTGACAGGTGGGTATATCGCCATGCCGGAACATGACACGGCCGGAGCGGTCAGATTGGTTTCCGAGCTGGGGGATCCTGGTCATGCCGCCCTGGCCCCGACCAAGGCGGCCGCCGCCTATGGCCTGGAAGTGCTTGCCGAGGGGGTGGTTGATCGCCAGCACAACACGACCCGATTCGTTGTACTCGCCAGAGGCGAGTCTCCCTTTGCGCTGAATGCCAACAAGACCTCGGTGGCGTTTGCCGGCGCTCACCGGCCGGGGGCACTGGCGTTGGCCCTCACAGAATTGGGTCTCCGTGGTGCCAACCTGACGAGGATTGAGTCCCGGCCGGGCGATGAGGCCTGGCAATATCGTTTCTTTGTCGACTTGCTGCACGAACCGGGTAGAGCCGGGTTCGATCGGGTGTTCGACCCGATGCCCTCGGCGATGGAATCGGTCCATCACCTTGGCACGTATCCGTCAGCCCGGTAGCGGCTAACCAACCAGCGGGGCGAGTTGATCAAGCAGCCCTTCGGGGGGTGGTTCGGCTCTTACCGATGCCTGGCGGATGGCTGGCTGGTATGGGACGAGGACCCGTGGGTCCAACCCGAGAGCATGGCGGGCCGTTCGTACCATGTCGTCAGGTTCCGTAGGGGTCCGGTTCAGCAAGACCATCGGCGGCGGAGCCGTCCACCAACGAGCCAGGGCGGCTGCTCGGACCAGGCCAATCGGGCTGGCGTCACAGACCAAAATGGTGTCGGTTGCCACCTCAAGGAGGGGGTCACCCTCGTCCGGTGAGCCGCCATCGACGACGATGTGGTCGGCTCGGTCCCTGGCCGCCCACAGAACGTCGCGCCTCGTATGCGCCTGATCGATTGTGTGTCTGAACGTGCCGGCCAGAACCTGGATGTTGCCGAACTTCTGGATGGCGGCATCGGGTACCACCCCGCGAGAACGGATCGTATCGATGGCTTCATCGATGTTGGGGGTGGGAGGCATACCAAGGCGAAGGGCGATCGACGGCGAACGGTGATCGAGGTCGATGAGCAGGGTCGAGGTTGACCGACTGAGTAGACAGGCGATGGCCACGGCAGATTCGGTGCGACCCGGGGCGCCGGCCGGCCCTGAAACAACGGTGACTCGGGGGCCGAACGCCGGTGGAGATGGAAATGTGCTGAGGCTGCGGGCCATCGCCAACAGCACCTCGGGTCTCTCGACGGAGCTGAGTACGGCGTCGGCTCCAGCCTCTTCGAACAGTCGTTTGCCGGGCCGATCTGTCGGCGGGTGGATACCTATCACCCTGATCCCGCGTGCCAGCCAGTCCTTGATGCAGGCGGGGGTCATCCAGGCCGTTTCTGAACCACCGATGATGACATCTACGTCCCGGGGAACATCGCCCGGATCGTAGGCCCGACATACGAGCCGTACGCCACCCGAAGTTCTGGCCATGTCCGCAAGCCGGGCTTCCCACGGCTGGGCGGTCAACACGGTCGCCACCCGGGGTCGCATGTCAGCTATGGAATCGGCAGCTGACCACATGATTCAGATCAACGTAGGTCTCGGTGCGCAGGTCGGCAACGAGTATGTGATCGGCGCCAACTGCCACCAGATGACCCGAGAACGTCTCCCCGGTGGTCAGCGTGATATCGATGGCTTCGCTTCGGTCTTCAGCTTCCAGGAGTCGGTCGTGCATGGTGCGCCGGCGCCGGAGCGTTGCTCGAGCCGCTTGTTGTTCGGCGGCGAGTACCGAATCGAGCTGGTGCCGAAGGGTGCGCGAGATTTCCACGAGATCGGGGTGTCGAAGCGGATCCATGAGCCTCCCAGTCGGTTACGTTAGATATCATAAACTATCGTAATATCTTGCCAATGCCGAGCCTACCCCAACAAATGTTTTCGCGTTCTTACCGTCGGCGGTCGGGGGTTGGTACCGTAATGGGCGTGACGACTCAGCCTTCCACAACGATTGAGGACTCGAAGGTCACAACGCCCGTCTGGCAAGTGGTGGTGTGGGACGATCCCGTGAACCTCATGGTCTACGTGGTGTATGTGCTGCGCACATTGTTCGGCTACCCCAAAGACAAGGCGACCAAATTGATGTTGCAGGTGCACAACGAGGGCCGGTCCGCAGTTGCTTCAGGGCCGCGCGAGAAGATCGAGATGGACTGCCACCGCCTCCATCGGTTTGGTCTCTCGGCCACCATCGAGCGAGCGTGAGCGAAGCATTCGGTCTTGAACCAGGTGGGATCAAGGTTCAGTTGGCCGGTTGGCAGATCGTCCTACTCAAAGATGTCATCGAGCTGGTTGAGGCATCGGGCGACGACCCGGCTCTGCCGGTGCGTGCCTACCCGGACGAGCCCGAAGAAGATGCGCAATATCGCCGACTTATCGAGTCCGAGCGCAGCCAGGCCAGAGCGGCTGACCAATCGGCTGTGAGCCTGACGCTTGACGCCGCCGCCGACGGTGTCTTTCTCAGTCGGGCTGAGGCAGAGGCATGGCTGCGGGTTCTTGGCGAAAGCCGGTTGCTCATCGCCAGCCGGTTGGGGGTGGTCGACAATGACTGGGAAGATGACGAAGATAGTGAGGAATTGGCCGTTCTTCACTACCTATCCTGGCTCCAGTCGAGCCTGGTCGAGATTCTTTCGGACGAACTCCCCGAGGGCAGCAGTTAGCCGCATTACCGCCTCCGCCGGCTGACCTTTGGTCGGGTTGACGGCCACCGCCAGGAAGCCCGGTTCGCCGGTCACGAACCAGTCACCGTTGGTGAGCGGTAGCCTGGTCTCATGTCAGATCAGATCCCTGAGGTCCTTTCGGTCACTCCCCACGACCTTGCCCATGGCGGCGAGGCGGTAGCCAAGGTTGACGGTAAAGCCATTTTCGTTGCTGGGGTCATGCCGGGCGAGCAAGCCAGGGTTCAGATCACCAAGGACAAGGGTGCTTGGGCGCGAGCCGAGTTGGTTGAGATCATCGAGCCGTCGTCTGATCGTGTCGCCCCTCCGTGCGCTCATTTCGGAGAATGTGGCGGGTGCCAGTGGCAGTACGCCCCGCTGGCCACCCAGGTGGCGTGGAAACAAGGTGTCGTAGAATCGCAGCTGCAACATCTGGCTGGCCTGACCGATGTTGATGTGCGTCCGGTGGAGACTCCCGGACCGCCATTCGGGTATCGAAACCGGATGGATTTCCAGATTGCCGGTGGCAAGCCGGCGCTGTACAAGGGAAGCACCCGGGTCGAGGTTCCGATTGATGAATGCCTATTGCTGGTCCCGGCGTTGGCCGAGCTGTACCAGCGACTTGGCAATATCGACGGCCTCAATTCGCTGACTATCAGGGCCGGTGTCAATACCGAACAGGTTCTGGCCATTGTGACGGGGAGATTGCCGGAATCGGCCAAGAATTGGGGGGTGCCGATCGCCCGGGTTCGCCGCGGCACACCCTCGGTGGAGCAAGGTCAGATGCACCTGTATGAGGAAGTGGCCGGTCACCGGTATCGGATCACCGCCAATGGGTTCTTTCAGAACAACACCTGGGGTGCCGAGGCCCTCATCCGCCTTGTGACAGAGGCTCTTGAACCTGAAAAGGACGATGTCTTGCTCGATGCCTACGCCGGTGGAGGGCTCTTTTCGGTAGCTCTTGGCCAGTTGGTTTCCCAGTTGATCGCGGTGGAGACCTCGCCGCTCGGTCTGCGGGATTTGGAACACAACCTCGAAGCGGCCGATGGGCCGGCCGCCGACATTGTTGGTATTCCTTTTGAAGAATCGGCCGGGGAATATGACGACTGGACGATCGCGGTTTGTGATCCACCCCGCACCGGACTTGGTGCGGCCGGGGTTGATGCCCTCATTGATGCTCGCCCGAGGCGGGTTGCCTACGTCTCATGCGACCCGGCTTCGTTCGCCCGTGACGCAAAAACGCTCGTCGAGTACGGCTACGCCTTGAAGTGGGTTTCACCGGTGGATATGTTCCCGCAGACCTATCACATCGAAACCGTGGCCCGGTTCGACCGCGTTGAGTCGACCGAATAGATACTGCCTTCAAAAGATAAACCACGATGCAAGGGTCCGGTGTCGGGTGACTTCGGTAGATTTGTCCGTACACCCGCACATGCCACAGAGGAGTGTCTGTATGAAGGTATCGATGACTGTCAACGGACGATTGGTAAACGGCGACGTTGAGCCCCGCACCCTGCTGGTCCATTTTATTCGTGAAGAACTCGCCTTGACCGGTACCCACATTGGCTGTGAGACCTCATATTGCGGTGCGTGCACCGTTCATGTCGATGGAGAAGCCACCAAGTCGTGCACGGTGCTGGCGGTCCAGGCCGATGGCGCCAACATCACCACCATTGAAGGTATGGCCAATGGTGAGGACCTCCATCCGGTCCAAGAAGGATTCTGGGAACGTCACGGTCTCCAGTGTGGCTACTGCACCCCGGGCATGATCATGTCGGGTGCCGCTCTAATCGCCGCCAACCCGAGCCCCACCGAAGACGAGATCCGTCATGGGATAGAGGGCAACCTATGCCGGTGCACCGGGTACCACAACATCGTGAAGTCGATCGAGTACGCCGCCGCCAAGATGCGCGGCGAGACCCCGCCGCCGGCCGAGTGGGATGAGGCCGTCGTATGACCGTCACGATGAGTCAGGTTGGTGGGATTGTTCGAAGGAAAGAGGACCCGGCGCTGATCCAGGGTCGGGGTGTCTACGTCGACGACATCAAGCTCAATGGCGAGCTAACAGTCGCCTTTGTTCGGAGTCCGTTTGCCAGGGCTCGGATCACGTCGGTCGACACATCCGCTGCTCTGGCGATCCCCGGGGTACGAGCCGTTTACACAATCGACGATGTTCGATTCCTTGGACCACTGCTCGCCCAGATCCCGATCGGGAAGCTTCGGCCGCTGCTCGCCGATGGGGTGGTCAATCATGTTGGAGAGGCGGTGGCCATGGTCGTTGCCGAGACGCGCTATCAGGCGGAGGACGCGGCCGAGGCCGTTCTGGTCGAATACGATCAACTCCCACCGTCGGTGGGTCTGAAGTTTTCTGCCACTGACGAAGTGAAGATTCACGATGACCTTGAGTCGAATGTTCTGCACACCTGGTTGTCGCACGATTGGTGGCCGGGGGTTTTCGAACTCGAAGATTTTCGCCCCGTCATTGCGGCTGCCAAGGAGCGCGACGATGTGGTCATTGTGTCCCAAGAGATGGTCAACCAGCGTCTCATTCCGACCGCTATCGAGCCGCGGGCAGTGTTAGCCGACTGGAGTCATGGCTACGACCGGGTCACGTTGTACACGTCGAGTCAGATTCCTCACGCGGTAGCCGGAGCGATCGCCAAAACCTTCGGTTTGCCAGTCAATGCCGTCCATGTGATCGCCCCGGAAGTGGGTGGAGGGTTCGGCTGCAAGTTGAACGTCTATCCAGACGAAGTCCTGGTGTGTTTCGCTTCCCACAAACTTGAGACCCCGGTCCGGTGGACGGAGACCCGTCGGGAGGCCGCCTATTCGACCACCCATGGCCGGGGCTGGATTGGCACCGCGACGATCACCGGAACCAGGGATGGTGAAATCCTCGGGTATGAGTTGGATGCGCTGGCCGATATGGGTGCCTACAGCCAGAATTTCACCGTGGCGATTCCGCTGCTGGCCCTCTATGTGGCGAGCGGTCAATACAACATTCCGCTGGCCTGGAGCGTCAAGTGCGTCACTACGAACACTCAGACCACCGACGCCTATCGAGGAGCCGGACGACCCGAAGCTGTCTACTACCTTGAACGGGCTATCGACATGTATGCGGCCGAGATCGGGATGCATCCCGGAGACGTGCGCAAGAAGAACTTCTTCAAGAAGGAAGAGTTTCCGGCGACGGTGCCGATCGGCCTCTCGATGGATTCTGGCGACTACGCCACCAACCTGGACAAGTTGCTCGCCAGCTCTGACTATGCCGGCCTGAAGGCGATGGCGGAACAAGCGAGATCTGAAGGCAGGTATGTCGGAGTCGGTTTGTCAACCTACGTCGAGGTTTGTGGCTTCGGTCCCGCCGTCCTGGCTGAGGTCGGGTTCGGCTGGGACGGGTACGGCCTCCCCGCATCCTTTAGTGGTTCTGGATTGGTGAGGATCAATCCGGACGGGTCAGCAACCGTTTTCATCGGGACAGGTCCGAGCGGGCAAGG
>CAJQPD010000011.1 GCA_905480085.1 uncultured Acidimicrobiia bacterium | reverse complement strand
TGAGCCATGATGCCGATATTGCGGATCTTGTTCAGTGGTTCGCTGCGCGTTGCCACGATATGTCCTTCGTTGTCAATGACCGCCGACCAGGCCGGAGATCGCGGATTCTTTTCTCGCTAGACGACCGGGCCTTGCCGGGGGCACTACCAGCAGTAGTGGCCACTACCAGCGGTAGTGGGCAAATGCCTTGTTGGATTCAGCCATCTTGTGGATGTCTTCGCGGCGCTTCATCGCAGAACCCGTCCGGTTGCTGGCGTCCATGATTTCATTTGCAAGGCGCTCAGACATGGTTTTTTCTTTGCGACGACGGGAATAGTCGACGAGCCAGCGAATGGCCAGCGTGTTGGCCCGACGGGGTGGAACCTCAACCGGCACCTGGTAGGTGGATCCACCGACCCGACGTGAGCGAACCTCGAGGTGCGGCTTCAGGTTGTCGATGGCTCGCTTGAGCACCACACTGGGGTCTTGCCCCGAGCGTCGCTCAACAGTTTCGAGCGCCGTGTACACAATGGCTCTGGCGGTTTCTTTCTTGCCGGCCAGCAAGACCTTGTTCGTAAGCTGACTGACGGCCAACGAGCCGTAGACAGGATCCGGTTCGATCTGACGTTTCTGGGCGGGTCCGCGACGTGCCATGGTTAACCCTTCTTCGTTCCATAGCGGGAACGGGCTTGCTTGCGACCTTGAACCGAACCGGTATCGAGGGCGCCACGAATAACCTTGTAGCGAACACCAGGAAGGTCCTTTACACGACCACCGCGAACCAGGACGATGCTGTGCTCCTGGAGGTTGTGACCTTCGCCGGGGATATAGGCGGTTACTTCGACGCCTGAGGTGAGCCGCACACGACAAACCTTACGAATGGCGGAGTTCGGCTTCTTGGGGGTGACGGCGTACACACGCGTGCATACCCCGCGACGCTGCGGTGCCCCTTTGAGACCCGGCGTCTTTTCCTTCTTCGACTTTGCCTGTCGGCCCTGTCGAACCAACTGGTTAATCGTCGGCATTCTGCTCCCTTATCAAAGGCCCCTGAATCGAGGCTTACGCGTATTGCGGTCCGTCGGAACGGACCCTTTCAAGGCCTACCACACCCACCATGTATTCCAAGGAGGGACATACGAGGGCAGGTTTCAAAAACCTGAGTCGCCAGTATATGGCCACCAGGTGCTCGCGCCAAAACGGCAGCACCAACCAGTCGAACAAAATCCGACCGACCGGTTCGGAAGTGTACGCCCATCTGACGTTTCCGGTTAACCCCGGGACTCCGTAACCATCGAGAGCTGGGTCGTTCGTACCTACCGGAGGGCTCCTCCATAAGCGAAAATCTAAGTGAGAAAGGACACAATGTCCGGCACGTTGCACAACGTCTGGTCAGTGCTTACACACGATGGCGGCGTTCGCCAGCGCATTGACGCGAGTCACGTCGACTGCCCGTACGACGGTCGAGTTTCGGTGAATCGATGCCTTGGCTGTGACCGGCTGCGTGACATCAAGCTCGATGGCAAGTCAGGTTGGGTGGCATGCGGTGCCCCGGATCCACACGATCCGCTGTTGCTGTATCGGCCGCTGTACTGACATATCGGCCGCCGCCCTGCCAGGCGACCGCCGGGCGACCAGGTACTGCTACCGTCTCGGCCGATGTTCATTTCCCTCGCCCAGCCCCGGATGACGGTTCGGTTGCTCCGCCTGCTGGTCGGTCTGTCCATCTATGGCATCGGGATCGGCCTCATGAACCAGTCGGGTCTGGGAGTGCCTCCCTGGGACGTCCTTCATCAGGGCCTCGCCAAGCACCTGGGCGGGACCATCGGTCTCTGGTCAATCCTGGTTGGTTTGGTCGTGATGATCCCGTGGATTCCACTCCGCCAACCATTTGGAATCGGAACCATTCTCAATGCCCTCATCATTGGCACCATGATCGATTTGACGATTGGCCGGGTTCCCGTCGCTGACACCCTCACCAGATCGTGGGGGTTTCTGTTGGGCGGCGTCCTGGCGATCGGGATAACCTCCGGCCTCTATATCGGGGCGAATCTCGGGCCGGGACCACGCGACGGCTTGATGACCGGCATTGCCAAACGCGGACCTTCAATCCGGTTGGTTCGGTCCGTACTGGAGGTGGCCGTGCTCGTAACCGGCATCATTCTCGGGGGTACCTTCGGAATCGGAACCGTTGTGTTTGCCTTGTCCATCGGTCCACTCGTTCACTATTTTCTCCCCCGACTCACCCTCCGGTAGAGCACCTTCGCCAATATTCACATGGCTCCCTGCCTATCCTGACAAGGGTCACATGTCTCGATCATCATGCAGTTTCTGCGGAAAATCTGAATCCGAAGTCCGCCAGATCGTGGCGGGGCCCAATCGGGTAGGCGTATGCAATGAGTGTGTGGTCCTGTTCGGTGACATCACAAAAGAAGAGTTCGCCGGCGGGGTTCTCGTGTCTGGCATCGGCGAACTCGTAACCAACGACCCGCTCGTGCCCGGATTACTCGGGGTTCTCGAACACGCCGCACTGGCCGTGGTCCATGGGGTGGTCGCCTGGGCGGGCCCGGAGGACTCCGTCCCAGAACGCTGGCGTGACTTGCCGACGCTCGACGTGGAGGGACGGGCCGTCATCCCAGGATTTGTCGACGCTCACACCCACGCCATTTTCGGTGGCGACACAGCGGATGACTATGCCGACCAGTTGGCCATGTTCGCCGATCCCCCCTTGACAGATCTTCAGTCCATTGTCAGGGCCACAAGCGCTACCAGTGACGACCACCTTCTTCGTGAGACCAGCGACCGGCTGGACCGGATGCTGCGTATGGGGACCACCACGGTCGAGGTCAAGTCCGGCTTTGGTATGACAACGATCGGCGAACGCAGGCTGTTGGACGTGCTCAACCGGGTGGCCGATCAGCACAGCATCGACGTTGTGCCCACGCTCTTTTTTCGAGGGATCCCGAGCCATGTGGGTCGGTCCGACCATATCCAGACGATCACCGAAGAGACGCTTGCCATCTGCGCCCCCCTGGCTACCTACTGCGACGTCTACTGCGACGAGACAGGTTTTTCACCTGAGGAGGCTCAGGTGATTCTCGACGCGGCCGCTTCTCACGGTCTACCCGCCCAGGTGCATGCTCAGCGGTTCGGGGCTGACGAAAGCGTCATGGTTGCCGTATCTGCGCGGGCAGTGAGCGCCGATCATCTTGACCACGTCACCCGCTCTGAGGCGGGCCGGCTCGCTGAGTCAGGCACCGTGGCCGTTCTTTTGCCGGCTTCATCATTTGGCATTCGATCGGGCCATGCCCCGGCCAGGATGCTGTGGGAGTCCGGGGTTACCGTGGCGCTTGGCACCGACTGTGGCCCGGAAAGCGCCGCCGTCGAGTCGATGCAGTTCGTGGTGGCCCTCGCCAGTGTTGAAATGGGCCTAACTCCGGCCCAGGCTGTGTGGTCGGCCACCCGGGGCGGTGCCCTGGCTTTGCAGGAACCGGAAAAGGGTTGGCTCGGTCGGGGGGCGGTTGGCGACTTTGTCGTCCTCGATGCCCCGCGAGCCAACCACCTGGTAGCGAGACCTGGCAACAACCTCGCCTGGCACGTCTTCAAAGACGGGCACACCGTCTCCTGAGATCGAACCCAGGGTTGAACCCCGGGTTCCTACGCCCGAAAACGGGAGCTGGGGCCCCAGGAACCAGATTAACCAACAGGGCCCCGCCGAAGCGGGGCCCTGTTTTGCTGAGTTGGGTCGCTTACTCTTCTTCGTCGGTATTGGTACCGAGGCTGGCAAGCCACTCGGCCGGGTTGGCCGGTAACTGCTCATCATCGCTATCCGGTAGTTCTCCGAAGATGCCAAGCGCGGCGATCGGATCTGCATCCGGCAACGATGGCCGAATCGACTGGTACTCGGTGGCACCGGTACCGGCCGGGATCAACTTGCCGATAATGACGTTCTCCTTGAGTCCCCGCATGTAGTCGGATTTGCTCGACAGAGCCGCTTCCGTCAACACCCGGGTGGTCTCCTGGAAAGAGGCCGCTGACAGCCATGAATCGGTTGCCAGAGACGCCTTGGTGATTCCCATCAACTCGGGACGACCCTCGGCGGGACGCTTGCCCTCGGCCACCAGCTCACGGTTGATGTCCCTGAAGACCCGCTCATCGATCAGTCCGGCCGGCAGGAAATCGGAATCGTTCGAAGAAACGATCCTCACCCGACGCAGCATCTGACGAACAATCATCTCGATGTGTTTGTCGTGGATGTCCACGCCCTGGGACCGGTACACCTCTTGGACCTGGTCGACCAGGTACTGCTGGGCAGCCCGGACTCCCTGGATCTCAAGAACCTCTTTCGGGTCCAACGGACCTTCCGTGAGCGGAGTACCTGGCTTGATGACGTCACCGCCGGAAACCCGGAGGCGTGCTCGTCGAGAAATCGGATACTCGAAGTCGCCTTCGGATGCAGAAATCACGATCTTGCGACCGTCATCACTGTCGACGACGGCAACGGTTCCCCCGACCTCAGCCAGGACCGCTTTACCTTTCGGCGTACGAGCCTCGAAAAGTTCGACGACCCGGGGAAGACCATGGGTAATGTCGTCACCAGCCACACCACCGGTGTGGAAGGTACGCATCGTCAGCTGGGTTCCCGGCTCACCGATGGACTGGGCGGCCATGATGCCGACCGCTTCACCCGACTCGACCTCCAGGCCCGTCGCCAGCGAACGGCCGTAACAAACCTTGCAGACGCCATACTCGGCGTCGCAGGTGAGCACGGAACGAACCCTGATCTCGACCACGTCGGCTTCATCAGCGAGTGTCAGCAACGCCTTGCGGTCCAGCACGACACCGGCCTTGAGCTTCACGCCCTCACGGGTTTCGACCAGCTTGCGCTCGACCTTGACATCGTCGGCCAATACCCGGCCGTAGGCCCGGCTGCGCAGGTTACGGATGGACTCGCCATGCGCGTCACGGATGATGAACTTGATACCACGATCGGTCTCACAGTCATCCATTCGCACGATCTGTTCCTGCGAAACGTCCACGAGACGCCGGGTCAGGTAGCCCGAGTCAGCCGTACGAAGCGCCGTGTCTGCCAAACCCTTGCGAGCCCCGTGAGTCGAGATGAAGTACTCGAGTACGGACAGGCCTTCACGGAAGTTGGAGATAATCGGTCGCGGGATGATGTCGCCCTTCGGGTTGGCCACGAGACCACGCATACCGGCGATCTGGCGAACCTGCATGATGTTGCCTCGAGCTCCGGAGCGAACCATCATTTCGATCGGATTGAACGGATCGGCCTTCATGGTGATTTCCATGGCGTCCTTGACGCTGTCGGTCGCTTCGGTCCAGATGTCAATCAGCTCCTGGCGACGCTCGTCATCAGTAATGACGCCCTTCTGGAACAGACCCTCGACCTTTTCCGCACTGGCTTCGAACGACTCAAGAATCTCTGCCTTGTTGGCTGGAGTCTTTACGTCTTCGAGGCCGATCGTCAGGCCGGAACGTGTGGCGTATTCAAACCCGATTTCCTTGATGCCGTCGAGCGTCAACTGAACCACCGAACGCGGATAGACGTCGATGATCTCTTCGATGATCTTGCGGATATCGGCCTTGTAGACGGTCGAGTCGATGAACGGGAAGTCCGCGGGGAATACCCGGTTCAGGATCGCCCGGCCGACCGTGGTCTCATACGCCTTGGTCCCATCGATCGGGGCTTCTGTCACCAGGCCACTCAAGACATCCTTGAATGACGCATGACGCTCCGGCGAACCGACCAGGTTGACACCGAGACGGATATTGACCGGAACATGGAGACCGATGGCCCCCATCTCATAGGCCATTACCGCTTCATCGACCGAGGAGAAGCTCAGGCCCTTACCGAGCCCTTCTTCCACTTTCTCAGCCAGATAGAACACACCGATGACCATATCCTGGGACGGGGTCACAATCGGCATACCCGAGGCTGGGGAGAGCACATTCTGAGTCGACATCATGAGCACACGCGCTTCGGCCTGAGCCTCGGCAGACAGTGGCAAATGCACAGCCATCTGGTCGCCGTCGAAGTCGGCGTTGAACGCCTCACAAACCAGCGGGTGAATCTGGATCGCCTTGCCCTCGACCAGGATCGGTTCGAACGCCTGGATACCAAGCCTGTGCAACGTCGGGGCACGGTTCAGAAGCACTGGATGCTCCTGGATGACCTCGGCGAGCACGTCCCACACCTGCGAGCGCCGGCGCTCGACCATACGCTTGGCCGACTTGATGTTCTGCGCCAGGTCGAGTTCGACCAGACGCTTCATCACAAACGGCTTGAAAAGCTCAAGCGCCATGATCTTGGGAAGACCACACTGATTGAGCTTCAGATACGGGCCGACCACAATGACCGAACGGCCCGAGTAGTCGACGCGCTTTCCGAGCAAGTTCTGACGGAAACGACCCTGCTTGCCTTTGAGCATGTCGGACAGCGACTTGAGAGGCCGGTTGCCCGGACCCGTGACGGCACGGCCACGACGGCCATTGTCAAACAGTGCGTCGACTGCTTCTTGAAGCATCCGCTTCTCGTTGTTGACGATGATCTCGGGCGCGCCGAGGTCGAGGAGTCGCTTGAGTCGGTTGTTCCGGTTAATGACGCGGCGGTACAGGTCGTTCAGGTCGCTGGTAGCGAAACGGCCGCCGTCGAGCTGCACCATCGGACGAAGCTCTGGCGGGATGACCGGGACAGCGTCGAGGATCATGGCCCGCGGGTCGTTGACCAGGTGGCCTGACTCGTCGCGCTTGTTGAATGAG
>CAJQPD010000010.1 GCA_905480085.1 uncultured Acidimicrobiia bacterium | reverse complement strand
GAGCTCACCGGTGACCGAGAACGGGGAGGCTGGAGCCAGAACCACCTGGCGCATCGACCCGGGATCCGGGTCGTGCCAGCGGGTCACGGCATCCTGGCTCGCTCGAAGAATGGAGTCGTGAGATTCAACGATCGAATCGGGTGGAAGGCCTCCCGATGACTGACCGAGGCTCATCGATCCGCGCGACGCCATGAACCGGATCGGCACCTGCTCGGCTCCCTCGAACTGATCGTCGATCGACGAACCGTTCGGCCACAGGTACTGGTGATCAAAGGCAGTCGTACACCCGGATAGCGCCAGTTCCGCCAGCCCAAGAGTGGTTGCGTCCCGTACGCTGTCAGGGGTCAGCCGGGACCACAGAGGATAGAGAGCCACCAACCAGGTGAACAGATCGGCGTCCTGCGCCTCTGGCACTGCCCTCGTGAGTGTTTGATACAGGTGATGATGCGTGTTGATCAGCCCGGGCATCACCACCATGCCATCGGCGTCGATGACAACGTCGGCCGTTGCCGGGAGGTCCGACGACTTGCCCACCCGGGTGATCCAGCCGTCTTCGGCCAGAACGCTACCCCCGGCAATCTCGGTGCCACCGTCGTCCATCGTCACCAGGACGAGGGCATTGCGAATCAGGAGGCTGGTCACTGCGAAAGTCCCTCCAGGACCCGCGACGGAGTGAGGGGGAAGCTGTCAAACCAGACCCCGGTGGCGTCGTGCAGCGCCGCAATGACTGCCGGAGCATAGGGAAGATACGGCATTTCGGCCATGCCACGAGCCGCAAATGGGCCGAGCGGATCGCCGTACTCACCGATGACCGTATCAACCCGGCGAGGGATATCGCCGATACCCGGAATCAAGTACTGCGACAGACGAGGATTGGTGATCCTCCCGTCTACGCTCACCAGAGCCTCGGACAGCGTGTACCCGTGGGCTTGCACGATGGCACCCTCAGATTGGGTAATCACCAGCATCGGATTGATCGCCTTTCCGACGTCAACCGCACTCACGACCCGGTCAATCCGGATATGTCCGGTCTCGATGTCGACCGACAACTCAACCGCCTGGGCGACATACCCGTATGAAAAGTTCGGTACGCTCGGGCCGCCCTCCGGGTCGAGCATCTCGGTTGGCGGTGGCACGTATCGGAATTCCCCGATGGCTGGACGGTCACCATTGAGCCAGGATTTCTGGGCTTCTTCGGCGGCGCCGAGAATGGAATTGCCTGCCATAAAGGTCATGCGCGAGGCCGATACGGAGCCCGAATCGCCGGTGGTGGCCGTATCTGAAAACACTGCGTCGACTGCTGAAACGTCCATGCCCAATGCTTCGGCCGCCATCTGGATGAGAGCGGTATGGGTTCCCTGACCCACCTCGGCTGCGGAGTGAAAGAGGGTGGCGGAAGTAGGAGAGTCGCCATCTCCGTGCATCTCGATCCTTGCTTCACATCGTTCGGGAAACCCGAAGCTGAATCCGACGTTCTTGAATGCACAGGCGAACCCCCGACCGTGCCGGGTCGCCTCCGGGGAACCAGGCAGAGAACGGAAAGCCTGTACTGGTTCGTACGATGCGAGTGCCCCGGCCCATCCAGCCTTGGTCGCACAATCCTCCACCACCTCACGCACCGAAACGCCGACTGGTAACGGAGTGTTCGTGGCTCCCAGGTCGCCTTCGCCGATGAGATTGCGACGGCGCAATTCGACCGGATCCATCTTCAGAGCTTCGGCCAGCTTGTTGATCTGCGATTCGGAGACAAACGTGCCTTGGGGTCCACCGAACCCACGAAAGGCGCCGCCGGGAACCGAGGTTGTGTAGACCGCGTGGCTGTCAACCCGGATATTGGGCAGCAGGTACGGACCGGCCAACGTCATGTGAACATTCCCGAGCACCTTGTTCGACGTGTAGTTGTACGAGCCCGCATCGAGGTAGGCGTCGGCTTCGACGGCGACGATCTTCCCGTCGGCGCTTGCCCCCCACCGGGTGGTCACCTGGGCGCGATGGCGTTTGTGGTGGCCCACAATCGACTCTTCCCTCGACCACTGCGTTCTGATTGGACGTCGCTCGCCCAGGGCGGCGCATTTACGCGCTGCAATCGCCAGGACAATCTGCACACTCATATCTTCCCGGCCACCGAAGGCCCCGCCGATCGACGGATAGATGACTCGTATCTCGTCGGCGGGGAGATCGAGAGCATGGGCAATCTGCTCCTGATCCTCATGGGTCCATTGGCCAGCGACCTCAACGGTGACTCGTCCCTCCTCGTCGATGTACGAGACCCCGGCCTCTGGCTGCAAGTAGGCATGTTCCTGATGTGGCAGTTGATAGGTACCTTCGACGATCACCGCCGCCTGCGCCCAACCGGCTGCCATGTCTCCCTTGCGAAACACGAACTGGTAGTAGGCGTTGGTCGATTTGCCGTTCTCCGGGTGCACCAGTGGGGCTCCCGATGCCAGGGCGGCGTCGACGGTTTCCGCCAACGGAAGCTGCTCCCATTCCACGTCGATCAAACTGGCCGCCTGGCGGGCGATGGCATCGGTCTCGGCTACAACTACCGCGATATGATCGGCTTCCCACCGACTGACGTCGGACGGCAGTTCACTGCGGCCGGTGCCGTCGATCCCGACGAGAACCGGCTGGTCGTTCATCGTGAGTCCGTACTCGTTGACCGGAACATCGGCGGCAGTGACAACGGTAATCACCCCGTCGAGATCGCGAGCTGCCGAGACATCCATTCGGATCATCCGAG
>CAJQPD010000009.1 GCA_905480085.1 uncultured Acidimicrobiia bacterium | reverse complement strand
CCCTTGCTGTTGCGACCGGCCGTAGCCTTCTTCTTCTCGAGCAATGCCTTTTCGGGCTTTTTGCCTTTGGTCAGTTCCGCAAAATCCGAAACTGTCTGAAATCGGCGACCTGGCGAGGTCGGCTTGTGTTTTTTCACAGCCATTTCGTCACACTCCGAAAATGTCTATTGAATCGCCGGCCGCCAACGTCACGTAGGCCCGCTTCGTGCTTCTGCGCTTGCCCAGTACGTTCCCGGTCCGCTTGACTTTGCCTTTACGGTTGGCGGTATTCACGTTGAGTACGGTCACATCAAAGAGACCGGCAACCGCCAGGCGAATCTCGGTCTTGTTGGCGCGAGGATCAACCACAAAGGTGTACGTATTGGATGTTTCGATCAGTTCGTAGGTCTTCTCAGATACGACCGGAGCGAAAATCACATCTTCAGCGAATTTCATTCTTCCTCCCCTGCCGTCTCACGTACAAAATCGTCATCGGCCTTGGCATGGGTACCCACCCGGGCCGCTCCGCCGATCGTGTCCGTCGTGAAGACGATTCGCGAAGCCCACAACACGTCATACGTGGTGAGTTGGCCCGGATTGGCGATCATGATGTTTGGCAAGTTGCGGAAGGACTTGAGAGCTACGGAATCGCCGCGTCCGAGGACCACCAGAGTCTTGCCGTCACACCCCATGGAGTGCAGTAGCGACTTGGCCGACTTCGTTTTGGGCTCGGTCCAGTCGATGGTCTGCACAACCCGCACGGCCGATTCAGACGCCCGTGCCGACAACGCAGACCGAAGGGCCAACGCTTTCATCTTGCGGGGAGTCCGCTGAGCGTACGACCGCGGTTTCGGTCCCCAGGCGACACCTCCGCCCTTCCACTGAGGGGAACGGATCGAACCATGGCGAGCCCGGCCGAGGCCTTTCTGCCTCCAGGGCTTCCGACCACCACCGGCCACCTCGGCCCTGGTCTTGGTCGAATGGGTGCCGGCGCGAGCGCCGGCGAGTTGAGCGGTTACCACCTGATGCATGACCGCGTGATTCGGCTCGATGCCAAATACGAACTCGTCAAGGGGCATCATGCCCTGTTCTTTGCCATCCGGTGCGTACAAGGGTGCTGCGAGTCCAGCCATTATGACTTCACCGCCTCTCGGACAAGAATGACCGATCCTTTGGGACCGGGGACGGCACCGCCAAGCAGCAGCAAGCCGCGCTCGACGTCGATGTCGACGACACTCAGATTCATTACCGTCACCTTTTCACTGCCCATGCGGCCAGGCAGCTTGGTGCCTTTGAAGACCCGGGCCGGCGTTGCGCAAGCACCGATCGAACCCGGGGCACGATGGACCTTGTGGGCACCGTGGCTGGCGGGCATACCTTTGAAATTGTGGCGCTTCATAACGCCCTGGAAACCCTTACCCTTGGAAACCCCACTCACATCGGCCTTGTCGCCCTTTGCGAGCACATCGGCAATGGTGATTTTCTGACCAAGTTCGAATTCGGACGAGTCAGCCACCCGCAACTCGACGAGGTACTTGTTAGGGGCAACGCCGGCGGCCTCATAATGACCCTGCATCGGCTGGGTGACTTTGCGGGAAGGGAGTTCCTTGTAGGCGATCTGGATGGCTGAGTAGCCGTCCTTTTCCACCGTCTTGAGCTGAGTCACCGTGCAAGGACCGGCCTTGATGACGGTGACGGGAATCGCCTGTGCTGCATCATTGAAGACCTGGGTCATCCCAAGCTTCTCTCCAAGAATCGCTTTCATAACTTGATCTCGACTTCCACACCTGCCGGCAAGTCAAGACGCATGAGCGAGTCGACCGTCTTGGGGGTCGGTTCGAGAATGTCGATCAAGCGCTTGTGAATGCGCAACTCGAAATGCTCACGCGAGTCCTTGTCGACATGCGGTCCGCGGATGACGCAGTAGCGGTGAATGCGGGTAGGGAGCGGAATGGGGCCTTTGATCTTCGCCTGAGTGCGAAGGACCGTTTCCGCGATCTTCCGGGCTGACTCGTCAACCACGTGATGATCGTAGGCTTTGAGCCGGATCCGAATCTTCTGCTCGTTGTCTGCCACGCTGGCCTTCCTGATAAATCGTCGAGGCACATCCGCGCAGGCAGCGAAAGCGTCTGTATGAGACGCCCTGCTGACCACCTGGCGAGAGGTACCCCGTCTGATACCGCTAACGGTTTCTTGGGTACGTCGCGGGTCTGGCCGCAACATCGGGCACGCGCAAACGTGCCCGGCAACTTCTTAGTTGGAGGTGTCGACGGGAAGCCGACGATGGGATTGTAGAGAGGCCATCACCGGCGTGTCAAAAGCTGGACCGTCACGGGGTCAGCAGGCTCAACTCCAAGGGTTTTCCACACTCCCCCAATACCGAATCATTCGCCGTAACTACGGCGACGGTGGCGCCGTCGGGAACAACCACGCCCGACAATGATCGGGTAAACGGCTGTTCGTCTGCATGGGGGTGAGTGAGTTCTCGGCGACCAATCTCGACACCATCGACACGGACGATCCACGCATCTGCATACTTGTCCCAGCCGCGGTCGTCCGACGCCACCGTGACCGTAAAGGTGCGGGTACCGTTGTACGAAGTTTCAACGTCGGCCCGAATGACATCGGCGCACCCCTCATCGCCAACCATTTCCGGCGCTCCGGCGGTCGACACCGGGCCACACCCGGTCAAAATGACGACGAGCAAGGCACTGGCCAATGGGCGATACGATGTGTTCCGAAGCACCAGCGAAGACTACTCGGACAGGCGCCATACAGACGTTCGGGTTAATTGGAAGACCCCGGCCAGGCCGGGGTCTTCTTTGTTCGTTAAATCGCCCGAACGACGGGTAGACGCCGAATGGCGACTATTCGCCGCGAACCTTGGCGACGATCTCCTTGGCGATTCCGTCTGGAACGTCCTGATAGGAGTGGAACTGCATGGAGTAGTTGGCGCGACCCTGCGTCTTGGACCGGAGGTCCGATACGTAGCCGAACATCTCGGCGAGCGGGACCATCGCCCGAACCACCCGGGCTGCCCCACGGTGGCCCATCTCCTCGATCTTGCCGCGGCGTGAGGAAAGGTCACCGATGACGTCACCCATGTAATCCTCAGGCGTGGTCACTTCGACTTCCATGATCGGTTCAAGCAGCTTCACGCCGGCCTGGCGGGCAGCTTCCTGGAAACCCATGGAACCGGCCAACCGGAACGCCATCTCGGAAGAGTCGACATCATGGTACGAACCGTCGGTAAGGATGGCCCGAATGTCAACCATCGGATACCCGGCAAGAACGCCTTGTTCCATGGCGCCACGGATACCGAAGTCGACCGAAGGGATATATTCCTTCGGGACGTTGCCACCCTTGATCGAATCGACAAATTCGTAGCCACCACCTGGCTCGGCAGGCTCAAGGCTGATAATGATGTCCGCGAACTGGCCTTTTCCACCGGTCTGCTTCTTATGGGTGTAGCGCACCTTCGTGACCGACTTTTTGATCGTTTCGCGGTAGGCGACCTGCGGGCGACCCACATTGGCCTCCACCCGGAACTCGCGGACCAGCCGATCAACCAGAATATCGAGATGCAATTCGCCCATTCCGGCGATGATGGTTTGACCCGTTTCTTCGTCGGTGTTAACCCGGAAGGTCGGATCCTCTTCGGCCAATCGCTGCAAGGCGTCACCGAGCTTGTCCGAATCAACCTTGGTTTTCGGCTCGATGGCCACCGAGATAACCGGTTCGGGGAACGTCATCGATTCGAGCTGGATAGGAGAACTCGGGTCGGCCAGGGTATCGCCGGTCGTGGTCTGCTTCAGACCCACGGCGGCGACGATGTCACCCGTGAAAATATCGCTGATCTCTTCACGGGCGTTGGCATGCATCCGGAGCAAACGCCCGAGGCGTTCCTTCTTCCCGGTAGAGGTATTCACGATCGAATCGCCCTGCGAGATGTGGCCGGAGTAGACCCGGAAGTATGTCAGCTTGCCGACGTGCGGATCAGACTGGATTTTGAAAGCCAGAGCCGAGAACGGCTCATCATCGGTCGCCTTGCGCTCAATGGTCACATCTTCGTTGCCTGGCCGGAAGCCTTCGACGGGCGGCAAGTCAGACGGGGCCGGAAGATATCGAACAATCGCATTGAGCAGAAGCTGGACACCTTTGTTCTTGAACGCCGAACCAGTGAACACGGCCGTGAAGAGCTGCTCGATAACCGCATGGCGAACCGCCGCGTGGATCTCATCGGTCGTCAGGGACTCAGGGTCTTCGAGGTATTTGTCCAGAAGAGTTTCATTGGTCTCGGCGACGGCTTCGAGCAGCAGGTGACGATATTCGGCTGCCTGGGCTGCCATGTCATCGGGTATCGGCCCGGTCGCATATTCCTTGCCGTCGTCATCAAGCCAAAAATGGGCTTCCATGGTGACCAGGTCAACGATGCCATGAAAGCCGGCTTCCTTACCGATGGGAAGCTGCATGACGACTGGCTGAGCTCCGAGACGCTCACGGATCGAGTCGACGCCGGCGAAGAAGTCGGCACCGGTGCGATCGAGTTTGTTGATGAAGCACATACGCGGCACGTTGTATTTGTCGGCCTGGCGCCAGACGGTCTCAGACTGTGGCTCTACGCCGGCGACCCCGTCAAAGACGGCAACCGCCCCATCGAGCACCCGCAACGAGCGCTCCACCTCAACGGTGAAGTCCACGTGACCGGGCGTGTCGATGATGTTGATCGTGTGGCCGTCCCACTTGCAGGTCGTGGCAGCCGAAGTAATCGTGATACCGCGTTCTTGCTCCTGCTCCATCCAGTCCATGGTGGCGCCGCCATCGTGGACCTCGCCGATCTTGTAGGTACGGCCGGTGTAATAGAGAATACGCTCGGTGAGCGTCGTTTTACCGGCATCGATGTGAGCCATGATGCCGATATTGCG
>CAJQPD010000008.1 GCA_905480085.1 uncultured Acidimicrobiia bacterium | reverse complement strand
CTCGGAACCGATGGCTTCGGGCGTTCCGACACACGTACCCAGCTGCGCCGATTCTTTGAGATCGACGCGGCCCACATCGTCGTGACCGTCCTCGGCCGACTGGCAGCAGCCGGCACGATTGACAACGCAATCGTGGCCGACGCCCTCGCGTCGTACGGGCTGGATCCGGACACACCCGCCCCCTGGCTTACGTAGAAACGGAAGATCTTTCACGTCGACGTAGGCAACCGCCATGGCCTCGAACGTCGGGGACCGCTCGACCGAGAGGGCCTAGTCGAGGAAGTCCGCCAGGAATGCTTCTCGATTCGGCGAGCGGTTGTAAAAGGCTCCGGTCGTCATATCAGCCCGGACAGTGATGTCAGCAGCCTTGAGCTGCTCGAGGATTTTGGCGCCTCTCCGTCGACCGGCTGGCGGTTCGTCGGCTCGAACCCGAACGACTCGACCACCAATCGCCAGGCAGCTTCAAGCAGAACTTCCCGACTATCAGAGATAGATTTCCGGTTGCAGACCGAACATCATACCTACTACTCTTCCCGCCGCTGTGAGCTTGGGAAAGTCCGCACGCACAAGGGGGAATGAAGGAGTGGCGAACCACCGAATCGGGTGTTCGCCACTTCTTTTTGACGATATATCCGACCGTTTTCGTGCCAAGCAGTCCCCCGACGCCATAGCCAGGCTTACCACGTTCTGTGGCGACAAACCAGAGAACATTTGACCAGGCACTCCCTTGAGGCAATACTGAGGTTCGTGACCATCGCCAACACCATCATCATTATCGACTGAGCGCATACGCCTTCGTATGCGCCTTAACCCTTCGCCCCGCGGAGGGTTTTTTGTTGCCAAAGGAAACCCAATGACTCTTGAAATATACGACACGACCCTGCGCGATGGCTCGCAACAAGAGGGCATTTCGCTGACTGTTGGAGACAAACTCCGCATTGCCGGATTGCTCGATGAACTCGGGGTGGATTACGTCGAGGGCGGCTGGCCGGGCGCCAATCCGAAAGACGACGAATTCTTCAAACGGGCCCGCACGGAATTGTCGCTTTCCCGGGCGGTTCTCACGGCCTTCGGGTCGACCCGGCGTCCCCGGTCAGCCGTGGAGACTGACCCGCAGCTGCGGGCTCTGCTTGACGCCGACACCGAAGTGGTCTGTATTGTCGGCAAGGCATGGGATTACCACGTGCTCGAAGCCTTGCGAGCCGACCTCGATGAAGGCATCCGGATGGTTGCAGAATCGATCGAGTACCTCCGAGCCCACGACCGACGGGTTTTCTTCGACGCAGAACACTTCTTCGACGGGTACGCAAGCAACGAAGATTTCTCGCTGGCGGTACTCCGCGCCGCCGCAGAGGCGGGGGCCGAACGTCTGGTGCTGTGCGACACCAACGGGGGACGCCTTCCCAGCGACATCCTCGGGACCCTCGGTTCGGTGCAACAAGCACTACCCGCATCTGAGCTGGGGGTCCACTTCCACAACGACGCCGGTTGCGCCGTAGCGTCCTCGATCGCCGCCGTTGAGGCGGGAGTACGACAGGTCCAGGGCTGCATCAACGGATACGGCGAGCGGACCGGCAACGCCGACTTCTCGACGCTGCTGCCGGATCTATCCATCAAAATGGGAGTCGAGATTCTCGGTGATCGCAGCCTCTCTCGTCTCTCTTCGATCGCCCACCATGTAGCCGAAGTGGTGAATATTTCCCTGGATCCCCACCATCCGTACGTCGGGTCGTCGGCCTTCACCCACAAGGCCGGCTTGCACACGTCGGCCCTCGCCAGGCGACCTGACGCCTACGAACACACCGACCCTCAGAACGTCGGAAACCGGACCCGGATGGTCGTTTCCGAGCTGGCCGGAAAAGCGAGCATCCTCTCCAAGGCCGAGGAACTCGGCCTCAAGGTCGACGACCAGTTCGCCGCCAGGATCATCGATCGCATCAAGGAACTCGAACACGAGGGATACCATTTCGAGGCTGCCGACGGGAGCTTCGAATTACTCGTTCGTGAGATGTCGGGGTGGGAGCAGCCGTTCTTCAAACTCGAGTCCTTTCGGGTCTTCACCGAGCGCCGGGCCCACGAAGAGGTAGTTGCCGAAGCCACGATCAAAGTGGTCGTGAATGGGGAGCGAGTTGTGACCACGGGAGAGGGAGTCGGACCGGTTCACGCCCTCGATCAGGCACTCAAGGAAGCTTTGAAAGGGACCTATCCGGCAGTAGCCGACCTCCGATTGACCGACTATCGAGTCAGGGTCCTCGACTCCAAGGACTCAACGGGCGCCAGAGTGCGGGTGCTCGTCGAAACTGCGGACCATGAGACCGCCTGGGGTACGATCGGCGTACATGAGAACATTATCGAGGCGTCCTGGAAGGCGATCACCGAAGGCATCATTGTCGGACTGCTTCGCCACGGGGACTCGTAACGCGTTTGTCATCGCCTGCACGGTTGTGCTGGCGATGACCGCGTGCACCACCCCTTCTTCCACCAAGGCGTCGTTCGTCCAACCGACCCCAACGACCACCGTCGTTGCTCACGCCTCTCCCCCAACAATCATCAGTTCACAGCCAGCCGCTCCCGACCCCGGCCCGATCGACCATCCGGTGGTGGCAGTCAGCCGCTTTGGCGACTTCGAAATAACGATTCCGGGAGATTGGCTTCTCCTGACCCCGACCGTTGACGAGCTCAGCTCTCTCGGGACCGGCCTCGAAACGGCGCTACCGGGAATTTCGGGATCAGCCCTTGTGCAGGACGCCGGGGCGATCACCGAATTCACCGCTCTCTGGGCCCAGAGCGTCGATTCCGACGGCTTCCGGGAAAACATCCAGGTGCTGCGGTTGATCCGACTGGAGGGGCTCGATCTAGCGGCTCTGGCAGAGGCAGCGATTGCGGACGTCAGCTCATTGGGGCTCGTCAACCTTTCGACGACGGAGACCGAGGTCGCCGGCCTGGCTGGCATCCGCTTGAGCAGCGAGACCCCACCAGGTCCCACCGCTCCGGTG
Organism: uncultured Acidimicrobiia bacterium; assembly: GCA_905480085.1. GTDB lineage: Bacteria > Actinomycetota > Acidimicrobiia > Spongiisociales > JAENVV01 > JAENVV01. The sequence goes on along the minus strand of CAJQPD010000008.1, from coordinate 11,662 downwards.
TTTCAATCGTCGGTGTTTCTCCTGGGAGCCGACTACGTTTGGATCATCAACTTTGCCACCGACGATCCGACAACCGTGAGCGGCCTGTTTGGATCCATGCTGACGAGTTTTCAGTTGCTCAGCCCGAGCAACTGACGAACCATCATCGCGGTAGCCCCCCAGAGGATTTCTCCCTCAAGGTCATAGAACCAGACTTTCCGTCCGTGCCAATCCTCAAATCGCCACGCCTCGGACCGGGACAGCTCACGGAGGGTCGGGAGGAGCACCTTGTCGACCTCACGCTCCGAGGGAATCAGCACGGGATCGGGTCCCAGAATCCCGACCACCGGCACGACATACAAACTGAACTGCACCGTATGAATCGAGGGAAGGAACCCGATGACATCGACCTCTGCAGGGTCAATGCCCATTTCTTCTTGGGCCTCCCTGAGCGCCGTAGCAATTTCGTCGACGTCGTCTGGATCGGCCCGCCCTCCAGGGAAGGCAAGGTGCCCGGCATGGGTTGGCATGGTCATAGGACGCTTCGTCAGCACGACCCGGACGTCTTCGCCATCAGGAAACAACGCAACGAGTACCGCCGCCCGTTTGGTGCCGTCGGCAGGGGGCAACTCGGCCACCAAACCGGGCAAGTCATATGAATGATCCATCGTCGCCATCCTACGACCCGCTAGGGTCCACGAGTGATCTGCTGTGCCTGAGCTGTCGATAGAGTCTCGATTCACGACTCGTTTCGAGTTGCGCCCGTTCCAGAAGCGGGATGTCGAATCACTTTATGAGGCGGTTACCGCCTCGATCCCGGAACTCGCCAGGTGGCTTCCGTGGGCGAGTTCGGCCTATGGACGACTCGACTCCACCCGCTTTACCCGCGAATCTATCCGGGCTTTTCGAGAGCAACGGGCCTTCGATTTTGCGATACGCAGCATTGAGGATTCTCGCCGCCACATCGGGAACGTCTCCATCTGGTTCGTTTCTCGAGGTTTTCGTAGCGGCGAAATTGGCTACTGGGTTCGGACCGATGAGGCGAGCTCCGGCATCGCCACGGAGGTGGCCGCCCGGATGGTCCAGGTCGGGTTCGAGGAGCTACACATGCATCGAATCATCCTCCGGATCGCGGTCGGAAATCTTGCATCCGAGCGGGTGGCCGAAAAACTCGGCTTCACCCGCGAAGGGATCCTCAGGGAAGAACTCGAAGTGCATGGGGTCTGGCTCGACCACACGGCTTTCAGCCTCCTCGAACACGAATACAAGGCCAGAGCCAGGGCCATCAGGGCGCTGGCCGGATCACCCTCGAGCGATCTCCCTCGTCAAGACTCCACCGTCGACCGCTGACGACATCACGATATTCGTGACGGTCTCGCCGTAGGGCGTCAACGCGTATAACAGCTGCTCAAGATGCTTGGTCGATCGCAAACGGGCTCGAATCACGTGGTTTTCGCTACCCGTGACATGGTGACATTCGACGACCTCAGGCATGTTCTGGACGAGATCGTTCACTTTTCCAACGGAGGCAGCACTCGTCTTGACCCGGATGATGGCCCGAATCGGTACTCCTAGTTTCTCGTGATCAACCTCAGCGCGGTATCCGGTGATAATGCCATCACGCTCCATTTTCCGGACCCGGTCAGCCACTGCCGGAGCAGTGAGTCCGACCTTGTCGCCCAGGTCTCGATAGCTGGCCCGGCCGTTCCGCTGCAATTCCTCGAGCAGCATCCACCCAATATCGTCGAGCATCAGATACTCCTCAAATTTCGTAATTCTTGGCCTTTCCTTGCTCAAGGATCAGCCAGATGACCACCAGCTATCATAAGTAAGGTCTTTTGACTATTGACCAGCTGTATCATAGCCTCAACGGGGTAAGTCCGCCATTAACAATGTAAGTCTATCCCTAAGGCCTTGTTATCATTTGGCGATAGTACGTTGACACCTAAGAAAGGTTCGGCCGTGGCCGATTTCGAAACCAACTTCAAACACTTCTTGGCAGCATGGAACCGGCATCAGGACCTCAGGTCTACCGGAGCCCCCATTTCTTCGCTCTTTGACTCTCGCGTTCAACTGGACGTGTTGCGGGTTGACCTCGTTCGCAGCCTCCGGTAACCAGTCGTCGGCAGTCTCTCCTCCGACGCAATAGAGAAGGGGGCCCTTTCGGGCCCCCTTCTCTATTGGCTATGTATGGCGGAGGACTAGAAGTCCATCCCGCCACCACCGTGCCCGTGGTCTCCGCCACCGGCTGGTGCATCTTCCTTGACTTCGGCGATCACGCCTTCGGTCGTCAACAGAAGCGCAGCAATCGAAGCAGCGTTCTGAACGGTCGACCGCGTTACCTTGGCTGGATCGATGATGCCTGCAGCAAGCAGATCCTCGAATTTGCCAAGTGCCGCGTTGTACCCGAAACCGTCAATGCCATTGCGCACATGCTATGCAACAACGCCGCCTTCAGCGCCGGCATTCACCGCGATCTGACGCAACGGCTCTTCAAGAGCCTTACGCACGATCGCCCGTCCGACCTTTTCGTCGTCGGTACCGCCACGAAGCTTGTCGATGGCAACTTCGGCACGGAGCAGCGCAACGCCACCACCGGGCACGATGCCCTCTTCGACAGCCGCCCGGGTAGCCGATACGGCATCCTCAATGCGGTGCTTCTTCTCTTTGAGTTCAACCTCGGTGGCCGCGCCGACCTTGATCACAACAACACCACCGGACAGCTTGGCAAGACGCTCTTGGAGCTTCTCACGATCCCAGTCCGAATCGGTATTGTCGATCTCGCGCTCGATTTGCTTGATTCGAGCAGCCACATCGGCTTCCGTACCGCCCCCATCAACCATGGTCGTGTTGTCCTTGGTGATGATGACCTTGCGGGCCGTACCGAGCATATCCAGGGTCACCCCGTCGAGCTTGAGGCCTACCTCTTCAGAGATAACCGTGCCGCCCGTAAGAATGGCAATGTCTTGCATCATGGCCTTGCGACGTTCGCCGAACCCAGGAGCCTTGACGGCCGCTGAAGAGAAAACGCCGCGAATTTTGTTGACGACCAAGACCGCAAGGGCTTCGCCTTCAACATCCTCGGCCAACACCAACAACGGCTTGCCCGACTGCTGCACCTTCTCGAGCACCGGAAGCAGATCGTTGACCGAGCTGATCTTCTGGTTGGCGATCAAGATGTACGGGTTCTCAAGGACCGACTCTTGCGTGTCGGCATCGGTGATGAAGTACGGCGAGATGTAGCCCTTGTCGAACTGCATGCCCTCGGTGAACTCAAGCTCGATACCGAACGTCTGGCCATCTTCGACCGTAATGACGCCGTCCTTGCCGACCTTCTCCATGGCTTCCGCGATCTTCTTGCCGATTTCCTTGTCCGCCGCCGAAATCGAAGCAACGTCAGCGATCTGAGCGTTGGTCTCGACTGGCTTGGAGAACTCTTCGAGGAACTCGACCACCTTCTCTACGGCTTGTTCAATACCGCGACGAACGCCCATCGGGTTGGCCCCGGCGGCCAGGTTACGAAGACCTTCACGAACCATGGCCTGAGCCAGAACCGTGGCAGTGGTCGTGCCGTCACCGGCTACGTCGTTGGTCTTGTTCGCCACTTCGTAGGCGAGCTTGGCACCCATGTTCTCCCATGGATCATCGAGCTCAACCTCTTTGGCGATGGTGACGCCGTCATTCGTGATGGTGGGTGCGCCCCACTTCTTCTCAAGAACGACATTCCGGCCCTTGGGGCCGAGGGTCACCTTTACAATATCTGCGAGCTTATTGACGCCCGCTTCGAGGCCCTTGCGGGCGTCTTCGCCGAAACGAAGATCTTTCGCTGCCATCTATTCAATCCTCCTGATTACGAAACTACGGCGAGAAGATCACGGCTTGAAATGACCAGATACTCGGTCCCTTCAAGCTTGACCTCGGTGCCGCCGTACTTTGAGTAGACGACAACGTCGCCTTCTTTGACATCCATGGGAATGCGCTCACCGGAATCGGAAATCGCACCCGGCCCCACAGCGATAACATCGCCCGTTTGGGGCTTTTCTTTGGCCGTATCAGGGATAACAAGACCCGACGCGGTGCGTGAATCTTCATCCTCGCGGGCCTTGACGATCACCCGATCACCAAGCGGCTTCAGTTTCATAGCCACCTTCCTCCTACATGTTGACGGTTAGCACTCTCAGTCCGAGAGTGCTAACCAACATTAGCACTCTCCCGTCGTGACTGCTAAACCGGCTTTCAACCCACGGGGAACCAATTCCTGGCTCCGCTCACTAAGCTGGTCCAATGGCTCGAGTCTTCCACTGTCGCTCAATCGACTCCGCCCTCTCGGAACATCCCTGGTCCGACCTGGTTTCGGTCACCGCTGAGCCGGGCTGGATTTGGATTGACCTTTCCGATCCCAGTAAGGATGAACTCGCCTATGTGGAGGCCACCTACGGCGCACAACCAACGCAGAGCGAGCTGAATCCGCAGCGAATCAGCGTCGACATCGAGACCGATTCGTTTGCCGCATCCCTTCACGGCGCAGTTGAGAGCCCTCAGCATCAACTCGTCACATCGGAAATCCGGATCATTGTCACAGAAACATCCGTAGTCACGATTCATGCGCACAACGTTGTGGACTCGGATGCCGTCATCAAACGTGTCGAGGCCCTCGATCCGGACGAACAAACACCCGGCGAAGTGGCTGCCGCGGTCGCTGTCGACGGCCTAAGAACCTACCGATCAGACATCAAAGAGATGGAGGACCGGATAGAACAGGTTGAAGACCTAGCGATTGCCGGAGAACCCACCACCCTCACATTGTCCCAAACGGTGCGCCGCGATGCAATCTTGCTACGTCGGGTCATCGCTGCCCAACGGGACACTGTCAAACGCCTCGCCGACCCGCTAACTCCTGCTCTCGACTTGGCCGCTCGACGCAGCTTCGAAGACATTGGTGATGAGCTAACCCGCATGATTGAGTCTCTCGACGTCACCAGAGGGCTGCTGAGCTCTGCAATGGAAACCTACCGGGGCGCCGTAGCGGAGAGGACCAACGAGACCATGAAGGTTCTCACAGTTTTCTCAGCGATACTGCTGCCGCTTGCCCTACTCTCGGGGATCTGGGGAATGAATTTCTCGTCGATTCCCCTGGCCGACCAACCGCACGGCTTTTTGAGCATGATGATCGCGATGAGCGTCGTCGCTACCGGGGTGTGGATCTACTTTCGACGACGGGGCTTCATCGGTGGGCCGAGATTGCGCGACATACCGCGCTTTGTCGGAATGTCCCTGGAATCCCTGGGCTCCGCCCCTCTCCGAGCAGCGACCAACCTCCTAAAAGGCTCCGAATCCACCGACCAGGATGAATAGCACAGCCGATCCGCACCCGGTCGTCTCGGTGCCTATCCGTCGTCGCGGCCGGAGGCTGGGACATGGGGTAGGGCATCAACCTCATCCTTGGTGAGTCGCAGAGACACTTCGTCAAGACCGATCCGATTGATGGCTCCAATGGGAATGGCAATGTCCCGTTTGCCCCACAAGTGACCACGTCGTAACACGACGTGCGTCACCGCACCCTTGCCATCGATGACAAACCCTTCGACGTGGCCAGCCCGATCCCCGTCGGCAAGATGTACAACACTCTCGCTCCGGATCTCCACCGTGTGCTCCGGGATCACGTCAAAGGCGACTTCCACGAAGCTGTCGAAGGGGAGTCCACTTTCGGGAAGTTCGGATGAAAACCCCGGCAACGTCAGAACGCGCTCAATGCCAATCTCCCAGCCATCTTCGACAGTAATCGGCTCGTCAATACCGACAAACGACGTCGATTCGACGTAGGGATAGTGGTCGAATTCTGCCCGATCGCACTTGAGTCGAAGCAGGCCATCAGCTTCAGAAGCTATGTCGGCGATCGGAACGAGCCGTGACTGGTGTTCGCGATGGACCGGGCACACCACAAGATGCGTGACGGTTTTGCGATTCGGATCGACGACTATGTCCCGGAGCCGACACTCTGCTTCATCGGCGAGTCGTAGCTGGGTATCAAGCTTCAGCTGCATGGTCTCTCCAATAGTGAGGAATGACTCCGTTAAAGCTTATGGCCTTCCAACCAACATCGCACCTAATTCGTTGGAGAACCTGATCCGGCCGTTACCACGTTCTGGTGGATTTCCGCAGTTAGACGGTCAATCTGGTTCGTCAACCGGGTGTTGAGTTCGAGCAATTCCTTCAGGTCGACGTTTTGCTGCGCGACCAACTCCTGGCGTTGGATGAAACTCGCTGCGAGGTCTTCGCGATGCTTGATGTCATGGGCACTTTTGGCCTTGTCCCGATCGGCCTGGCGGGTTTGGGCAAGCAGGATGAGAGACGCCGCGTACGCTGCCTGCAGTGAAAAGGCCAGGTTGAGGAGAATGAAGGGATACGGATCCCACCGCTTGGCAACTGCCACTCCGTTCACGACAATCCAGGCGATAACCAGGAAGGTCTGACCGATCAGGAACCTTGGCGTTCCAAAGAACCTGGCGAATGCTTCCGCCTTGCGCCCAAAGGCGTCACCCCCAAAAGCTCCTGCAAATGCTCGACCGATTTGACCACTCGTTCTGCGTGAGTTTCCATTCCGTTCTCCTTGCCTCCTCGTGTTCTAGGCCTCGACGATCATCGTTGCCGGGAGCCATCCCTGGCCCCCGGATCCTGCCGATAAAACGCCTGAAGCAGGGCGTACAGCTCCGGTTCGGCGTCCGCCAGTTCGGTCGGCAACACAAAAAACGCTTCGGTTACGACCGCCAGAAATTCCGCAGGATTCGTAGCCGCGTAGGCATCTACCGGCATGAGCTCTCCGGCCCGTAGCCTCGCCAGCAGCACTGGCATCTGTGCCCGCCAGCGCTCGGACAGGGTGGCGGTAAGAGGTGGCAGCCCATCGGCCGTGCCATTGCGCATGTCGAGCTTGTGAGCAAATTCATGAAATACGACATTGTGGCCGCGCTCGGGATGGCGGGCATCATTGGCGACCCGATCCCAGACCAATAACACCGGGCCATGCAACATTGCCTGACCGGCGAGCCTCGGATGATCGTCACTCACCACTCCCCCGTCGAGTCGACGGGATCCCTTCTGGACGACGACCCCTGGCGAGACGACGATGGCGGATACGTCGTCGTAGAAGCCATAGTCAAGTCCAAGAATCAACAGGCATGCCTGGGCAGCAATCAGCATCCGGACCTCACCGTCGGGTGTATACCCGAACACTCCCTCAATGGATTTGTCGACCAGGAAGACCCGGATGAGCTCTTCCATCCGGAGGCGTTCGGTGGGTTCGAGGTTCGACCACCAGCTGAGCCGGGCAGCCAACAGCTGTCGATCCGATTCCTCAAAAGGTGTTTTCAGGGCTCGGGATGCCCGACGGTTCACTCGTTCCATGATTGACCTGAGGTAGATGCACTCCCCATGAGAGATTCAGGCCGCTTCCCGGGTTCGACCGAGCGTGAGCAGTCTAAAGAGAGCCCCGGCAAAGAAGAGGGCGTTGAGACCAAGCACGACTGCAACACGGCCGAGTCATCGAAGAAGAAGGTTCCGGCCAGGATGATCCACGAGTGATCGGACGTCAGCCATGTCGCCGTGGAAGCATCGGCCACAACGCCCATCCCTAGGGATGCGCCGTCAGGTCCTTGGAAGCGTCCAGGAAGCGCTGGCGGGCTGCCAGGATCTCTTTGACAGCTCCGGTTACGCCCTCCCAGTCGCCGACATCGGACATCTTGGACGGCTCCAGAGCCTTATAGACTTCAAAGAAGTGCTGAATCTCCTGCAGGAGAAACGGTGGAACATCTCCGAGATCATTCGTGGTGGCCCAGCGGGCATCGCTCCGCGGAACGGCGAGTACCTTGGCATCGGGACCAGCCTCATCGGTCATCCAGCAAACCCCGATCGCTCGAGCCCGGACGCGACAGCCCGGAAAAGTCGGTTCGTCCACGAGGACGAGCACATCGAGCGGGTCGCCATCTTCGGCAAGCGTGTCGGGGACGAAGCCGTAATCAGCCGGGTACTGGGTAGCCGTAAACAGCGTGCGATCAAGCCAGATTTCACCCGTAACGTGATCGACCTCGTACTTGTTGCGCGAGCCCCGCGGGATCTCGACGATCACATCGATATCAGTTTCCATCATGCCCTCCAACGCTGCTCGACGCAGAGTAACGGGTGCGCAGCATTAGGAACGAAACCCCGCTACCTGGAGTCTGCCTCAACGGTCGGGATGGGCTCGACGTCACCGATCACCTCCGGGTCGGTGGGCCTTCATGACAGGACTATGACCCACCCTTATCGGATACGTTCTTGCCCGTATCGGAGATGTCAACAATGTTCCGGTAGGTGGGATAGGCAAGATCGACGCCCGGTTCGGCGGCGAAGCCATCGAGGATCACTGTCCAAGCCGCTTCATCGGCACCCCGTCGCTTGCGAGGGTCAACCAGAAACCTGCCGGTTAGCTGAACACCCGAATCTTTGACCGTCATATAGACGATCGGAGAAAGCGAGCCCACCTTTATGTTGTATTTACGGGCCGTCTTGCGAAGCTCGGCCGCGCTTGTCTCAAGCGAGCCAATGCCATGTTCTTTCACGGCTTTCTCGACAATCGCCCGAGCCAAGCGCCAGTCCGATTCAAAGGTGACAAGAACGGCGAGCTCGTGCCAGACATACTCAAAGCCTTCGGTGTAATTGGCGATCGACTGGGTGAAGACGACACCGTTCGGGACGTGAAGCAGTCGACCTGTCGATTGATCAGCGTCAACCATGTGACCGCCGACTTCGAGCAAGGTGAAACGGAAAAGGCGAACGTCGACCACATCCCCCTTGAGTCCACCAACTTCGATACGGTCACCAATCTTGAATGGCCGTCGAATGAGAATGAAGGCCCACCCGACGATGTTCTTGAGTAGATCGGACAGACTGATGGCAATACCAGCCGACACAATGCCGATGTAGGTGGCGAGATTACTGAAAGCATCCACCCAGATCCAGGCAAGGGAGATGCCGATGAGGATCACCGCCGAATAAGCCAAACCCTTGTCGGCACGATATGAGAACTCTGGTTCCTGGGTTCGGTGAATGGTGCGAAGGGCCGCCCATCGGGCGAGGATCACGATCAACACGACAACAACCGACCCGATCGTCTTGCCGGCGATTACGGGGTCCAAACCCATCTGGGTGAACAAGTTGGTCACGAACGTCTCCCCCACTAAGAAGGTGCGGGACCCGACCGAGCCCCGCACCTCCAACCATACCGGTCCTAGTTGTTGCTGCCGTCGTTATTGGGGAGCATCTTGCGCCAGTAGTCCTCGGCAGGCTTAATCCCGCCAACTCCGAAGGCAATCGCCACTGCCACGCCCGTACTGGCGACCACCGCGATGAACAATGTGTTCACGATGTCGGACGCCACCCCAAGGGTGTTGAGAGCGGCAAAACCACCAACGACGATGAACGTCCAGCGAGCCGCTTTGGACACCCACGCCACACCCTGCGCCTCGGCCCAGGGCGCGGAGACATCGGCCACAAACGATCCGATGGCAGCGGCAATCACCACGATGACGATCGCCACGGCCACCAACGGGAGATACGCCAGCAAGGCGGCGAGGAGAACCGTCAACGATGCGACGTTCAAAACCTCAGCGGCCATCAGCAAGACCACCAGCAATGCCATCCAATAGATAATCCTCGAGACCAGCGAACTCGCCGTGTATCCCGCTTTTTGGAGCGCACCGGAGAGGCCGGCACGATCGAGAAGACGATCCAACCCGAGGCGCATCAGGACGTTCTCAAAAACGGTACGAATGATTCTGGCGACAAACCAGCCCACCAACAAGATAATGAAGGCACCGATCAGCTTCGGTGCGAATTCGATCACCCCGGCCCAAGCGTTGCGCAAACCTTGCGAAACACCATCTGTGAAACTACTGACATCTACCTGTGCAAGCATGTGGTTCCTCCTCGTCGGCAGTACTACTCGATAGGACCCACCCGACACCGCGAAGTTCTTGACAAGGGCAAGAACTTTTCAACACCCTTTTGTGTCAAAGCGCCGTGCACGAGTCCGGACCTAACATGTCAATCCCTTGGACCATTGGACTGATCAAGAACTCGTCGATACCGCCCGGGGCGGCAATGTGGCCGCGTTTGAGATCCTCGTGCGCCGCCATCAAGCATTCATCGTGGCCTCCACCATGCGCGTCGTCCGCAACCGGGCAACCGCCGAGGACCTTGCACAGGAAGCCATGTTCCGTGCCTGGCGAAAACTCGACGACTTCCGGGGCGACGCCCAGTTCCGCTCGTGGGTCTACCGGATTGCCACGAATCTGGCTCTCAACCACGTCCAGCGTTCCCGGGAGTCAACATCGGAAATCTCCGTTGAGCCGGCGCCGGCGCGATCAGCTGAATCGCTGGCGATGGCTGACGAGGTCAACGAAGCCTGGGACACTGCGATTGCCGCTCTTCCCGAGGAACTTCGCCAACCCTATCGCCTCCGGGAAATCGATGGGGCGTCCTATCAGGAGATCGCCGAGCAACTCGGCGTCCCTCTCAACACGGTCCGCACCCGGATTCACCGGGCCCGCAGCGTCATGATGGACAGGATGGAACCATGGAAGTGACCTGTGGGATCAGCGACGAGGCCTTCGAGCACTTCCTGGCCGGTACCTCAGACGAACTCATTGACCATGTCGCCGATTGCATCGTTTGCCAGGCGCGGATGGAGGCCACCCTGGACGAATCTACGTCGAATTACATCGAACAGACCATGCGGGCCATCCGGATCCATTCGTTCACGCGCGAGACATTGGAAGCCGCCGTCGACGTGAGTTCGCGCTTCGCCAAATCTGCTCTGCACTACCTAATGAAAGGCTGACCAAAATGGATGAGTTCTTCGTCGTCGGGGGTGTCGTCGTCGCCGTCGTCATCATCGGTATGCTCGCCACGCGATTCATTCGTCGGTACGCCAGGCCTCTTATCGGGGAAGATTGGCACAAGAGCGTCGTTACGTTCATAGGACTGGCGGCGGTCCTCGTTGGGTTGGGCGCGGTGGCGGTTGCTTTCAACCCGGAGACAACGGACACCCTGATCGTGACAATGGTCAAGTCCATACCGAGTTTGCTCCTCGCCGGTCTGATCATTGTGGCCGCGCTCGTCCTTGGCCGGATTGCCGGGACGCTGACCGGACGAGCGCTCCGGTCGTGGTCGAGTGTCGTGGCATCGAGGGCTGACAAAGCCGTGCGCATCACCGTCGTGACATTCGGGGCGATCATCGCACTCGACGAACTCGGCGTTTCGACCCAGCTGCTTCTAATCCTCATTACCGCGGCAGCTGCCGCCATTGCGCTGGCCGCCGCGCTGGCGATCGGACTTGGATCGGTTCCCCTCGCCCGTCAGATTGCCGCCGGCCGCCACGTGTCTGACCGGTTTGCCATGGGCACGACCATCAGCGGTCCTGGTTTTCAAGGCAAAATTGTTGGGTTCGGATCCTCTTCGGTGCTTGTGGAAACGGAACCAGGTTCCCGGATCGAGGTTCCCAACGAGCTACTCCTCCTGAACCCCATCGGAGTCGAAACCTCCCCGGAGGGGGCATCAACCGTTGAGGGCTAACACCCGATCGACCACCGATTCGGCGTCGAGACGGCAATAGGTCAGGACATCACCGGCAGACCCAAAGGGCAGAAAC
>CAJQPD010000007.1 GCA_905480085.1 uncultured Acidimicrobiia bacterium | reverse complement strand
ACGGCCCGCAACCGGGCCGCCAGATGATCGGCGGAAAACGGCTTCGTGACGTAGTCGTCCGCCCCGGCATCAAGCAGACGCACGATGGCCGCCTCATCGTCTCGAGCGGTAGCAATAATCACCGGCACCGCACTCACTGCTCGGATCATGCGTAGCGCTTGCTCACCGTCCAGATCGGGTAGGCCGAGGTCGAGGACGACGGCATCGAACTCACCCGACACGGCTCGTTCCACGCCAGGCATGGCAGCCTGGCAAGTTTCGACCGAATAGCCGCGGTCAGCCAACCTCATGGCCAACGATTCGCGGATGCGTTGGTCGTCTTCAACAATCAGTATTTGTGGCATTCCGACCACACGGTACCCATGAACGCGTTCGCAAGCGACGTCGAAGTGGACACTTGTTCGGCGGTTATCAATCCGTTAACCAAGTTACCGTGAGAACTTGCCATGATGTGGGTATGCGATCGCGGATCGGAATCTTAATCGGCTGGATGCTCGTCACCCTCACGGCCATCGGCGTCACCTCGGCAGCCGTCGGAAGCGTGCGCGCCAACGTGATGGATTCGGCGTCGCTGGCCTTTCGCGTTCAGGGCGACGAATCGGCGCCGAAGCGAGACATCCAGGCCACCTTTGATCCCGTCACGTCAAGCACGACCATCGCAGACCCCGATCTTAAGACTTTCCACCCGCCCACGTCATCGACGGAAGCGACCGAGACAGAGCCGACGGTCTCGACCACCACCACCGTCAGGGTGGCGACGGCCCCCAGCCAGCCGGCAACCACGAGTTCGACAACCACTACGACAACGCCGGGTTCGAAGACAGTGGTCAAGACCTACACGGTGGTCGGTGGAACTGTCACTGTCGAAGGCAGCAAGGACCGGGTGACACTCCTCGGGGCAGTTCCAAATCCAGGATTCTCCGCCAAGGAAGAAGAGCGAAGTGACCCGCAGAAGGTCGGCGTCAAATTCGAAAGCAGCTCTCATACTTCAAAGATTGACATCGAGTGGCGAAACGGGCAGCTCGTCGAACACGTCGACGAGGAAAACGACTAACCGCCGACCATGAACAGTATCTCTGGCCCATCAGCTCCAGATGGTGGAACAGATTTCGAAGACGCCCTACTCGGGTAGTGTCTCAAAGCCTTCCATATATCAGCACGAATCTGCAGCGAGGTGGGGAAACGGGCGGAAGCGCCGGAATTAGACGATCCGGACCGAAATCGGATCGAGCGGGTCGAGCGCGAAGGTGTATTCGGTCCCGGCAACGGCAGAAAGAGGCGGGATGACCGAGCCGGTGATGATCACGTCCCCGGCCCTGAGCAGAAGACCATTGGCCGCCAGCGTATCGGCAACCGTGCGAACCACCGTCGGGTAGCGGCCCGTGATCGCTTCGAGTTCGTCGGTGACGGCGACCAGTTCTCCGTCCACCAGAACCCGGGCATTCATCTGCGTGATGTCGAGACCGGAGCGTGACATGTCAGGTTGACCGAACACGACCGCAGTATGAAAGATGTTGCCGGCAACAATGCCTTCAACCTCATCGGGACCAATCGGCAGGTTGATATTGGCAACCTCGATGGACGGTCCAACAGCTGCAATGGCAGCCGCCGCCTCCTGATCTGAAGCACCCGGCGCGAGATCGTGAGCCATGTACACGGCAACTTCGAACTCGACTACTCCTCGTTGATACCCGTCGCTGTCAACCGAATCCCCGGTGCCGTACACGGTCGCATCAGTGAGGAAGCCGAGCAACGGGGCAGTTATCGCCATGAGCTCCAGCGAAGCCGGGGCACCAAAGCCCACCTTCCAACCAACACTCCTGGCTCCATTGGCGAGCATCTCGCGGCGTTTGGGAATCTGCCGTTCGAGCCCGGCCGAAACCCGGGGATCCTCCCACGGGTTCACGACAAGGCCTCCTCGTCAGCTTCATACCCTGAATCTTCAAGCGAACCGCAACCGCTCCAACCCCACACGAGAACGACATCCTCGGTTCCGGTGTTGTCGAAGCCGTGATAGCGACCGCGCGGCGTCCAGATCACGTCACCTTTGCCGGCCGGCGCAGTTCCATCATCGGTATAGATCCTCCCTCCCCCGGCCAGCACGATAAAAAACTCGTCGGCGTTGCGATGCAGATGTCGGTCGTGGCGAGCGCCCGGCGGAAGAACCGTCCATCCGAGAAGAAAGTCATCGGTTCCCGCCTTGGCCTTGTCGATCAGAAACTGAACTTGCATGTCAACCCAGCCCTCGTCCTCACGTAATCCGCCCACCAGCGGCACGTCAGCAAGGTTGGTGTGAAATCGTTCAGTCATCGTCCCCCCGAAAGCATGTGATAGACATCGAATACCGTTACGAAATCGCGGTGATCGATCCCGAGGCCCCGGCAGGCGTTGAGAAGCTCGTTCGCAACCGCCCCGAGCGGAGCCGCTGAACCCTGGCGTCGGGCAACTTCCAAAGCCAACACCATGTCCTTTTGTTGCAACGTGACGTCAGCGAGTGGCTTGTCGGGCATGTTGAGAATGAACGGACCCCGATATCCCATAACCGGCGAAGCGACCACGCTCTTGAGCATGGCATCGACCGCCACCGCCCGGTCAACACCGCCCTTCTCAGCCAGAGCAACCGATTCACAGAACACCACCATCTCCACGATGAGTGTGAGGTTGATGGCTACCTTCATCTGGACAGCCGTCCCCGACGGCCCGATGTAGCTGACCTTGGACCCGATGTCATGAAGAACTGGCTCGACCCGTTCGTAGGCGGCGCGATCGCCACCAACCATCGTCGATGCCGAACCCTGGGCGATGGTTATCGGGCTACCCGAAACGGGAGCATCGAGCATGGTCAGTCCCCGCCCGGCGAACAAGGCGGCAGTCTCCCGGCTGACTTGTGGATCAATCGTACTCATGTCGAGGTAGACCCCGTCCTGCGGTAACCCTGAGATGATGCCATCGTCCCCGAGCGCCACGGCCGAAACAGCTTTGGCATCAGTCACCATCGAAAACACAAACTCGGAAGTAGCTGCCACCTGTCGAGGAGTGTCCGCCCAGGCCATACCCAGGGCGATCAACTCGTCGGCCTTCGCCTTGGTCCGGTTCCAGCCTGTCACGTCATGCCCGGCCTCGATGAGGCGCGGAATAATCACATGCCCCATGTCGCCAAGCCCGATCCATCCCAGTTTCATGTCCTGTTGCCCCGTCCGTTCGATTAGGAGCCCAACCTAACCATTAGGGCTGGCTCAAGCGGCAATAGGCGACCAAAAGTCCACCATCATTCCGCTACACGACGAATCATCCCCGGATCCGCCTCACTACACCCGGTATCGGGCAATCACCTCGGGGGCGATCTCGACCCCATGGCCGGGCACGTCGATTACCCCCAGCACGCCGCCAACGGGGGCGAAGTCCCGGGTAAAGACATCAGGGGGGATGAGTTCTGCAAATTCAACCAGCACTCCGGCCGGCGAGGCTCCCACCGCCGACACCGACAACTCATGCCACAGATGACTGGTCACTGCCAGGTTGTGGGCATCTGCCAGGTCGGCGATCTTGCGGAACTCCGTGAACCCGCCGCAGCGAACCACGTCCGGCTGCAGATAGGCGGCTCCCCGCTGCTCGCAGATTTCCCGAAACCCCCACCGGAACGAAACATTTTCACCGGTCGCGATCGGGACCGGGCTCGCTTCGGCAACCGCCTTCAAATCCGACGCGCAGTCGGCGAGTACTGGCTCCTCCAGCCAGGCCACCCCATATCCATCCAGCATATAGGCGGCTTCAATTGCTTCGTGGACCCGGAACCGTTGGTTGGCATCTGCATAGAGGGTGAAGTCGTCGCCAAGCTCCCTCCGCAGGAGGGCGGTTCTCTCCTCATCACGGGCCGTTCCAATCTTGTACTTGTATTGGTTGATTCCCCGACTGGCAAACGCCTGAGCTTCAGAGACGAGTTCATCGTCGGTCAGCGACAACCACCCACCACTGCCGTAGACCGGCACCTCTGTTCGGGCTCCGCCCAGCAAGGTGTGAACCGGAAGGCCGGCTGTCTTGCCGACAATATCCCAGACAGCCACGTCGATGGCGGACAACGCCCACGCTCCGAGGCCGGCGCGAACGCGTGGCTTGTTCGGGCTCCACATCCGTTCCCAGAGGGCCTCGACGGCCAACGCATCTTGTCCGACGGCCAGCGGCGCCAGTTCATCTTCCAAATAGGCAGCCAACGCCCGGCTGGGGGCCCCGCCCAGACCGAGATTGAACCCGAACCCATCCGGGCCATCTACCGTTCTAACCGTGACGGCAACTCCGGTTGCATGGGAATACACACCAAGCGAACTGGCGATCGGTTTCGTCAGCGGTATGGCGATGGGCGTCGCTTCGACGGATTGGATCGTGCTTTGTGCCATTCTGGGGTCCCGGATCGTGAGAACGCCAATCTACGCGACCCAAACTGGAGCCGATGGCCTATCGTCAAGTCATGGGAGAAGTCTGGCAACCATCCGCACCGGTCGAGATCGTGGCAGGCACGCCGCCCGGCGGCGGCCAGGATCGAGCCGCTCGAGCACTGGCCGAGGCTCTCGAGCTTCTGCTTCCGTTCGGCGCCAACGTGTCGAACATCTCCGGACGGGGAGGAGGAAACGCCTGGGACAGCCTTGCTGCTCGACGGGGCGACGCCCATCTGTTGTCGATTAGCTCGCCAACCCTCATTACGAACAAGCTGCTCGGCCTCGCTGATATCGACCACCACGACCTCCCGGCGATCGGGAATCTGTACACGGAATACATCCTCTTCGCAGTTCCGGCAGGTTCCCCGATCACATCGGCGGCATCCCTTGGCGCGGCCCTCGTTTCAAAGAATCCGCCAACAACTGCCCTGGCGACAGAACGCGGCAACGTCAACCACATCGCCCTCGGACGGGTGACCATGGCAGGCGGTGGCAACCCGGCCACGACACCCATCCGGGTCTTCGAGTCGGCCCGCCACGCAGTCGCCGACATGCTGGACGGGAACGCCGGGGTAGTCGCCGTGTCCGCTCCGAGCGTCGTCCCGGAGCTTGAGGCGGGAAAGCTGAGGGCGATCGCCGTTTCAGCCTCAGCCCGTCTTGCTGCCCCATTCGAGGACGTGCCGACCTGGATCGAGGAAGGGATTGACTCCGTCATCGGTACCTGGCGCGGTGTCGTGGCGGCTCCCGGACTCACCCCGGACCAGATCGCCTTTTGGGACTCCACGATCGCCAATGCTCTGACCGGTGACCGGTGGGCCGCTTCACTGCGTCAACACGGATGGCAATCGACTGCACTGGACGCCTCAGCTACCCGAGCGTTCCTTGCCGAGGAGCAACACATGATGTCTGTGGCGTTGGCCAGGCTTGGCCTCATCGCCAAGTAGCCGGCAGAGGGGTCAGGGAGCCAGCACTCGCACGGGCGAGCCGGCCAGCCAGGCCGCGATGTCCTCGACCGCTTCCGTGAAGAAGATCTCATAGGTTTCGCGCGTGACGTATCCAATGTGCGGCGTCAGAATCAAGCGGGGCTCAGACCGGAACGGATGGTCAACTGGCAGAGGTTCATTCTCGAATACGTCAACCGCCGCCCCGGCGATCTTGCCCACTCGCAGGGCGCCTAGGAGAGCGGTTTCATCGACGATCTGGCCACGTGACGTGTTCACGAGGTAGGCGTCGGGTTTCATCGCCGCCAGTTCATCCGAACCGATGAGACCGATAGTCCGGTCGGACAATCGCAGATGGATGGATACAAAATCTGCTTCGCCCAGTAGCTGGGTTTTTGAGACAGCCTGAGCCCCAACCGCTTGGGCCCGCTCGGCGGTGAGGTGCTCGCTCCAGGCAATGACGTTCATACCGAACGCCTGTCCGAACCCGGCCATTTGACCTCCAAGGCGCCCGAGCCCGAGAAGCCCGAGCGTGGCACCCCGAACATCCCGACCGAGTCCCACTTGCCACCCACCCGATGCAACCGAAACAGACTCGGCAACAAGGCGCCTGGCCAGGGCCAGGACCAGTCCGAAGGCCAGTTCGGCAGTGGCATGGCCCGGCGAGGAGGTTCCACAGACCGTGACGCCGCCTACGTTGGCGGCCGAGATGTCGATCGCGGCGTTCTTCATTCCAGAGGTGATGAGGAGCTGCAGTTGCGGAAGGCGCGCCAACAGATCGGCCGGAAAAGGCGTACGTTCCCGCATTGCCACGACGACCTCATAGGGAGACAGCCTTTCGACGAGCCGGTCCACATCGGAAACATGATCACTGAAGAAATCGACCTGGACCGCCAACGAACCCCAGTCGGCCATAGTGGCCGCAACACGCTGATAGTCATCGAGAACTGCTACACGAACCATGGTCACCAAGCTAGCGATTCCGGCACCCGGAACGAACGCGAGCGCTCAGAAAAGCTCGCGTAATACAGCCGGCATCAATCCTACGGGCGCCCAGGCCACTTGGCCCGGGCCGCCCCGTGTTCTGATCCAACGCTACTCAGGCGGTCGCCGACGAAGCCGCCGGGGTCCCTGCCGGAGGTGTGCCGCCGCCAGCCTTCGCAAACCGCAGATACAAGCTCGGCACGACGAACAGATTGAGCAATGTTGCCGTGATCAAACCGCCGAAGATAACGATGGCCATGGGATACTCGATCTCCTGGCCGGGGATCTCCCCGGTAATGATCAGTGGCACGAGCGCCAGGCCGGTAGTCAGCACGGTCATGATGATCGGCACTAGCCGCTCACTGGCGCCCTGCAGGACCAGGCCAGGGCCGAACTCGACACCTTCCTCTTTCTCGAGGTGTTGATAATGGCTTATCAACATAATGCCGTTTCTGGCCACAATGCCTAACACCGTGAAGAACCCGACCAGCGACCCGAGAGAGACAACGCCGCCAGTCATGTAC
>CAJQPD010000006.1 GCA_905480085.1 uncultured Acidimicrobiia bacterium | reverse complement strand
ACTCGACCCTCGGCGTGCTCGGCCCACCCGAGGTGAGCCTCGGTCCCGGTCGCCTTGGCGGCTACGGAGAGTTCCCGGGTCGCCCCGGTTGCCTCAGGGATGTGGTCTGCGGCGATGGCGATCTCAACCACGGCAGGGAGCAGCTGGATCCTGACGAAGGGGTCCGTGGCCTCGGCGATTGCCTCGCCGATCATGGTCAAGGCCGCTTCTTTATTCCCTTGGGCGAGCTTGAGCAAGGCCATTCCCGGCATGGGATCGCCTCCGTCGAGGCTTACCTGTCGGTAGGCCTGTTCTGCGGCGGCCAGGTCGCCGCGCATGCGCTGGATCTCAGCGATCTGGTAATGGGCCTGGGCGGCGATCTGAAATCGCGCCCCGGCCCCTTGGGCTCGGTGGGCTTCCTCTTCGGCCTCGGTCCACGACCCCTGCAACCTGAGGATCTCGGAGCGATGTGCCAGGCACTGGTCGTTGAAGGCGACCAGGTCGGGTTGCTCACCGCACCAATCGGTGAGTGATTGTGTCCATGCAGCGGCTCGCTTGATCGAATGGGTCTCGTAGCAGCCCTCAAGAACGCTGCAATAGACGAGCCCGGTGACCATCGGCGAAAGGCGGGATCCCGTCACCGTGATCATCACCTCATCGAGGAGGCGGAGGCCTTCGGCGGTGCGTGACAGTCTCAGGAGGGCGCGAGCCTGGGTATGGGCGGCGAGGGCGGTGAGATCAAGATCGCCGAAACGACGTCCGATATCGGCCGCCTGGGCGCCGACCGAAACCACCTCCTCGAATTCGTCGGCGATCACATGACGAAGCATCCTGGGCATCAGCAGATAGCCTCGCTCGACGCAGTCTCTTGGTGCCGACTGCAAAAGCCGTTCAGAAATCTCCACCCATCCGCTGGCTTGGGGGATCTTTCCCCGGCTCGCCAGGTTGGTCGCCAGCCACAAGGCCGTCCTGGCGGCCATTAGAGGCTCGGCCGCCTCTATATAGCCGTGGTATGCCCGCTCCTGGGTGGCGAGCATCTCGGTGACCTTCCCGAGCATGTATGCCGTGGTCGCGAATAGTGCGAGATCGGAGGGCGTCAGTGGTTCGGCAGTATCGAGTTCAGAAAAGCCGCTATACGCATCGGTCCACGATCGAGCGACGTAGGACGACCTGGCACGTTCCAGCAGGTGCGATAGCGTGAGGTCGTCGGCGGATGACACTGGGTCACGCTACTCGGGTCGGTGGCCAAGTGCATGAGTCGGGTGGGAAGCTCAACTCGACCGTGCCGGTCTCTGATTCCTCAGGTGTACGAAGGCGCGCGGTCGGCTCCGGCGTGAACTGATCTAGCGGTCCTCGAAGGAAGACGTCGGCGGACTGATAGGTTTCGAACCAGAAACCGATCACGGCCAAGGAGGCATCGTGAAGATTCAAGACAAGGTCGTCGTCGTTACGGGTGGTGGCAATGGGATAGGGCGGCAGGTGGTGTTGGAACTGCTGCGCCGGCGGGCCAAAGTGGCGGCGATCGACATTCGGCAGGAAAGCCTTGATGAGACTGTCAAACTGGCTGCTGCGGGCGATCGCCTCGCCACGTTTGTCACCGACATCACCGACCGAAGCGCGGTCGAAGAGCTTCCGGCCAAAGTGAAGGAATTGCTTGGTGAGCCGGATGCGGTCATCAACGTCGCCGGGATCATCCAACCGTTTGTCCACCTCAACGACCTTGCCTACGAGGATATTGAGCGGGTCATCAACGTCAACTTGTACGGCACGATTCATATGGTGAAGGCCTTCCTGCCTGGTCTCATCGAGCGCCCGGTCGCTCATCTGGCCAACGTCTCAAGCATGGGAGGCTTTCTTCCTGTCCCGGGACAGACCATCTACGGGGCAACCAAGGCAGCGGTGAAGCTGATGACCGAAGGGTTGTATGCGGAGTTGATGGATACGAATGTAGGTGTCTCGGCCATCATGCCGGGTGCGGTAGAGACGGAGATCACGAGCAATTCGGGCGTCGAGATGCCGTCGTCAGCGTCAACGCAAGAGTCAAGGCTCCCGATAACCTCGCCGGAAGATGCCGCCAGGATCATTATCGACGGAATTGAGAAGGATCGGCTCCACATTTACGTTGGGAAGGATTCACGCATTTTGAATCTCATGAGCCGGGCCGCACCCAAGCGGTCAACCCATCTGATCCAACGCCAGATGAAGAACCTGCTGTCCTCCTAGCCATCAGCCACGAGGTCGAGAAACCCGACTTCGATCGGGTCCGATTAGCTAGCGCACCCAAGTGCATGCGTTGTCGGCCCGGGTCGGCAACGCCCTATATCCGAAATCCCGGGTCTTCAGGTACGACCGTGCCAGTGGTGAGGATCCGTTTGGCTCCCGGAAGGACCGCGACGGATGAACGGCCCCGTGGTCAGACGGCCCGGCAGATATAGACGGCGACGTTGCCACCCGCCAGGGGGCGTTCCCGGTCCAGACGTAAGCGCGATCCCGATATGACGGCCGGCAAACCGCCAGCCTTCACGAATGTTCGGAACTCGCCGAAGTGGTCTGCACCGGCCAACCGTTCGAAAGCCCACGACAGGGTCCGCATGAATCGCCCCTTGAGCGTCAACGGACCGGCGGTGAAGTCCGTGACGATGACCGCCCCGTCGGAGCGCAGAACCCGGCTCATTTCGGCCAAGACCTGTATGCGGGTGTCGGGAGTCAGTTCGTGGAGCATCATCGAGATAAGTACCAGGTCGAACGTGACAGAGTCGAATGGCAGGTTCGTGGCGTCGGCCAGGTGCAGGTCGGCCGCTTTCCCGAGTGTCGTTCGGGCTTCGGCAAGCATGGCAGGGGACAGGTCGACACCGGTTATCGAACATCCGGCAGCCTCATATCGGACGAGTTGGGATCCGGTCCCACATCCGACATCGAGCACGTTCATGCCACGCTCGGGCGGATGGGTCTTGAAGGCAATGCTTTGCAGGGGTTGGTTCAGTCGGTCGATTACTGCGCGGTAGATGCGGATCTTGCCCGCATAGGCATCCGTCATGATGGTTCCTTCCGCCGGTTGGTGATCCCCGGAAGGGGCAGGCGGCTTCGATTGCGCTCTCGACGAAATGTAACGGATGTGGCACCGGTGATGCCGGGCCTCAGACAGCCAGTTTGGCTTTTCGTGAACCGTTCGTTTGGCCGTCAGGTGGCCGAAGCGTGACCTGTATGGTCGACCCCTTTCCGGGTCTTGCCGAGGACGCCAGGATGGTGCCGTCCATCGCCTCGACGAGCGATCGGCTAATCGCCCATTCGAGCCCGCTGGAATCGCGGCGCCCCGATCCGTTTGGGCCTGAATCGTATGCATTGAAGATGGTGTCAAGATGCTCGGGACCCATCCCGACCCCTCATCGCGAACTTCGACGGTCGGGACCCCGTTTGCTTCGGTTGCGTGCACCTCGATGGTTCCTGACGTCGAGAACTTGATGGCGTTTGCCACAAGATTCGTCAGGACCTGGCCGAGGCGAACCGGATCCGCCCAGCACAGGAGGCGGCCTGGAGCGCAGGCGCCAAGTTTGAGACCCTCTGCTGAGCCAAGGGAGTCATTCGTTGGACGACCTGGCGGATGGCTTCGTCGCACGCGACCGGCTCCATTTCGATGGCCATTCCGCTCGTCTCGAGCTTGGCTGTATCGAGAAGATCGTTCACCATCCCGGTCGGGGCCAGCCCGGGCGCGACTCTGCGCCCGGTTGTGACCGGGCGCAGAGACAACTGACGCTACGGGTTGCGGAGGTCGTCCCATTCGGCGAGACGTTGGTTCCAGTCGGCGCGGGTGATGACCCAGCAACCGTCCGATTCGAAGAAGCCCGACCATGCCGCACAGTCACCGTTGAAGTGGAACTCGACACTTTCCACTTCGGGGAACTGGAAGGCATTTCGCTGGAGTTCGGCGTTGAAGAAGAGCCCGCCAGTGGACGTGCTCATGTTATTGACGATGATGGCCTCGTTGAAGTCAACCACCAGGTGACCGTTGCTGAGTGTCACACCGTTCAGGGCGTCGGCCGTGGCTGCATCAAACCAGGACTGGAATCCGACTGCCCGTTCGTCGTCTGTCGGCCCGGCCAGCACTGACCGAAGGCCCCACTCGATACGATCGATCGGTTCGCCGCCTTGCTCAGGAACGATCCGGGCAACCCCGATGCCCGCTGTTGGGGCGAGGGCATCGTCGTTGCCGCACTCGAACAGCACCGTGAGGGTTACCTGGCCTACACCAGGGGCGACCGGATCGGGCGGATTGCAGGTGGGAACGATTTGCACGTCGACGGTGACGACGGTGCCTTCGTCGACCTCCACTCCGGGGGCTGGCTCCTGGGCCACGATCACGGCCAACTCGATTTCTTCGGGTAGAGCGACAATATCAAGACCGCGGTCGACCAGAAGCGAACGAGCGTCGGCCAAGGTCAGTCCGTTCAGGTCGGGGACCGACACCAGGGCGGGAACCACAACGGGTGGCTGCGTGGTCGTGAGCGTGGGACCGGCCGTGGTAGCGGGTGGTAGGACGGTGGTAACG
>CAJQPD010000005.1 GCA_905480085.1 uncultured Acidimicrobiia bacterium | reverse complement strand
TTGATCGGGTGGCCGTGATCGACATCGATGCCCACCACGGCAACGGGACCCAACAGATCTTCTACGAACGATCGGATGTGGTCTACGGCTCCGTGCACGTTGATCCAGCTGCCGGATGGTTTCCACATTTTGTCGGCCATGCAGACGAGACGGGTTCCGGTGATGGCTTCGGAGCGAATCTCAACGTTCCTATCGAGCCAGGCGAGGGTGACGTGCGCTGGCTGGGCGGGATCGATACGGTCGTGGATTTTGCCCGCACGGCCAAGGTGGCCGCGGTGGTGGTTTCGCTCGGTGTAGACGCCGCCATCTCGGATCCCGAGAGTCCACTTCAGATTACGGAAGCCGGCTTCGCCCGGGCCGGTGAACGGGTAGCGTCTCTCAGACTGCCAACTGTTTTTGTCCAGGAGGGTGGCTACGACCTGACGACCCTGGGAGTTCTCGTCCAGGCGACCCTGGATGGGTTCGATCAAGAGAGAGGAGCCGATATCTGATGGGAATCGGTCATTGGTTAGGAAAAGCTGAACACCATGGGGTTCCCAGTCTCACCCGGCCGGACGCTCCGAAAGCCGCCCACTGGAGCCTCGAGGCGATCGCGGCGGTCAATCGTCCCCATGACCCGGTGGTGTCGCCTGACGGTCAATCGGTGTCGGTGGTGTTTGACCGCGACACCTCCGACGTCTGGATTGTCCCGCTTTCGGGTGATTCTCCCTATCAGTTGACGGCTGGTCGTGAACTGGCCGCCTTTTGGGAAGACGATCCGGCGACCTGGTCGCCAGATGGCAGGACCATTGCATACACGGCCGATGGGTTCGTGTGGGTGGTCGCCGCCGTGGGTGGACTCCCAAAGAAGGTCATGGAGGGTTCGTCGCCGGATTGGATAAGCGACACAGAACTGGTCGTGCTAGCCGACCGCGACGATGAGAGTCGCTTGGTCCGGGTGAGAACCGATGACCCCTGGCCGGTCGCCTTGACCGAACCGGGTTATAACGTGTCGGGTGCGGCGGTGTCGGTGGAGCACGGCGCGGTCGTTTATGTGAATTATCCGAACGACGACCTACAGAACAGCGAAATCTGGGTGCACGATCTGCGAACCGGGGAGTCGCAGCGTCTCACCGACGAGCCAGGGATGCATGACGGGTGTCCCCGTTTGTCCCCTGACGGCTCGGTGGTGGCGTTCACCTCGGAGCGCAGCGGTTGGTATGAGATCTATCTCGTCAATCGGGACGGTTCAAGTCTTCTTCGTCTCACTTCGGACGAGGCGGATTTCTCAGGACTGGACTGGAGCTCGGACGGGTCCACGCTGGCGGGGATTCGTACCAGAGATGGCGTCAGCGATCTGGTGACCGTTTCTGTCGATTCAGGTCAGGTGACGGTTCTCTGCAAGGGTGGCGAGTGGTCCTGGTCGCAGTGGGCCAACGATGGTGTTGTGGCCGTCCACGAGAGTCATACGACCCCGCCCCGCCTGGTACACGTCGCGGGGGATGGCGAGATCCGCACCCTCCTCGAGTCGGTTCCCGCCTCGATCCGGGTAGCGCCGTATGCCGGTTTCGAAGAGGTTCGCTACCGATCCCTGGACGGGACCGAGATTGCCGGGTTCCTGTTTCGTCCCACGTCAGTCGACTCCGAACCGGCTCCCGTCATCGTCTATCCGCACGGCGGACCGACCTCGGCATACATGGACGCCTGGGATGGACATGCCCAGTATTTCATCGATAAGGGATATGGCTGGTTTGCGATCAATTTTCGCGGGAGCACCAGCTACGGACGTGACTTCGAGCGGGCGAACCATGGGGTATGGGGTGTGGCGGACACGGAAGATTGTCTGGCGGCGGCTGACTATCTGCGTGGTCTCGATTGGGTGGATGGATCACGGTTGGGAATCTTCGGGGCGAGTTATGGCTCCTATCTGGCATTGGCGTCGCTGGCCGGCGACCCCGAATACCGGTTCGCCTGTGGTGTCGCCAAGTATGGCGATTCGGACATCGCGACTTCGTGGGCACAGGGCGACCGCGGCGGCCGTGAGGACCTCGAACGAATGATGGGGCGCCCTGCGGACAATCGGGTTGCCTACCGGGAAGGTTCTCCTCTTTCACGCGTCGAGAACATCCAGCGTCCGATCTTGGTCGCCCACGGAGAGAAGGACATCCGGGTGCATCCCGATCAATCGGCTCAGTTGGTCGAGGAGTTGCGGCGCCTCGGCAAAACGTTTGAGTACGTCACCTACCCGACTGAAGGTCATGGTCTTCTGCGGGCCGATCCACAGATTCACTTCTACCAACGACTCGAGCGTTTTCTCGATTGGCATTTGATGTGACCCGAGCACAGGAATGAACCGGAGAGTGCGCGACCTCGGGGTGGTTATCGGCGACCTGCCGACCGGGCCCCTCAACGCAATCACCGATGTTCCGGGGATCTGGGTGGGACATCGGACGGTCATCCACGATGATCCCTCGGTCGTTCGGTCGGGTGTCACGATGATCGTTCCAAGGGAAGGCCGGATCTGGTCCGATTTCGCCTATTGCGGCGTTGCCGTGCTCAATGGCAACGGCGAGATGACCGGAATCCCGTGGATGGACGAATCGGGCATGCTTGGGACCCCGATCGGTCTGACCAACACTCATCAGGTTGGCATGGTGCGCGATGCCCTCGTGCGTCACCTCACCGAGCACGATCTTGAGAGAAGCTTCTTCCTGCCCGTTGTCGCCGAGACCGATGACAGTCATCTCAATGATGCCGATACGTTCCCGCTGACCGTCGCCGACGCCCTCGGCGCGTTGGACGCGGCTGGACCCGGACCCGTCGCTGAGGGCAACGTTGGTGGGGGCACCGGAATGATTTGCCACGAATTCAAGGGCGGGATCGGAACCTCTTCGCGGATTGTCGAGGTCGCCGG
>CAJQPD010000004.1 GCA_905480085.1 uncultured Acidimicrobiia bacterium | reverse complement strand
TCCGCGGTAATCGCATCGCGATGATCTTCCAGGATCCGGGCAAAGCATTGAATCCCGCCTTGTCGATTCGCAAACAAGTGGCCGAAGTGTTCTACGCCCACCGTTCGGACGAACTACTGGCGAGCGCCGGCATCGACCCGGCGTCCACGTCGCTACCAACCGCACTACTGCGGAGACGGGCAACCCAGCAGTCGCGAACGATCGAGAGCCTGATGCTCTCCCTGCCCCCATTACGGTCTCGCCGCATCGCCATCACGGAGGCAGCCGACGACAGGGTGGCAGCCGCACTCGCCGAAACCCAGATCCCCAACCCCCGTGCAGTGATGGACCGATATCCACACGAGTTGTCTGGTGGAATGAAGCAGCGGGTAATGATCGCCCTGGCTTTGGCCTGTGATCCCGACCTGCTGATTGCCGATGAACCGACCACGGCCCTTGATGTCACCGTTCAGGCCCGAATTATCGAGTTGATAAACGAGTTGCAGGAGCGTCACAAGACCGCGGTTGTGTACATCAGCCACGACCTTTCGCTGGTTCGGAGGGTGGCTGATCGCACGGCGGTCATGTATGCCGGTCGCATCGTTGAGATCGGCGATTCGGATCAGATCTTTCACGATCCGGAGCATCCGTACACCCGCGGACTCATCGACGCTATCCCTGGCGCCCATCACGAGCGCGGTCGGTTGGCGGCCATCGAGGGGACGGTCCCCGAGCTGATAGATCCCGAGCCGTCCTGCCGCTTCGCAGGTCGCTGCGAATATGCCGAGAGCGTTTGTTGGTCACAAGACCCTGCCCTCAAGCCGGTCGCTGACCGCCAGGTCGCTTGCTTCATCCATCATCCGCCCGAACAGGGCGAGGCTCCAACGTTTGATAGGACCAGCCGATGACTGCAAACACAGACCAACGGACCGTCTTGGCCGTTCGCGACCTGAAGAAGCACTTTCCCATCAAAGACGGAGCACTCCAGCGAACTGTCGGCCAAGTAAGAGCGGTCGACGGCGTCAGCTTTGATCTGCGTCGTGGCGAGACCCTGGGACTCGTCGGCGAGAGTGGCTGCGGCAAGACAACTCTGGGTCGAGTACTGGCGGGGTTGGAGAAACCCACCTCCGGTGGCGTGTACTTCGATCTTTCCGGTTCGCAGCTGGCTCAGCTCGACCAGGCGCTCCGCTCGGGCGAAGGCGAGGGCTTGGCACAATTGGAAGGTTCCCACCGCGTCGACCAACTCGACTCAGCAAGCTGGCGCAGGTTCCGGCGCAACACCCAGATGGTCTTTCAGGATTCTTTCTCGTCACTTAATCCCCGCCATCTGGTGAGCGACATCGTCGGGCGACCTCTGCGGGTCTATAAGGAGGCATCAGGCTCGGAATTGCGGGAACGGGTAGTCAGCTTGCTTGAACAAGTTGGGCTGGGCCGCCAACACCTCTACCGCTACCCGCATCAGTTTTCAGGCGGCCAACGCCAACGCATCTCGATAGCCAGGGCATTGGCCCTAGACCCGGAGCTCGTCATACTCGACGAGCCAACCTCCGCGCTGGACGTTTCTGTGCAGGCGCAGATACTCAATCTCTTGCACGAACTTCAGCAAAGCCGCGGGTTCACGTTCCTGTTCATCACCCATGACCTGTCGGTGGTCCGCCACATGGCGGATCGTATCGCGGTCATGTATCTCGGACGCATCGTGGAGTCAGGCGATACGACCGAACTGTTCAACGATCCGATCCATCCGTACACCGAGGCTCTCCTTCGAGCCAATCCCGACTTGACCGGCGAGGACGAGGGTTTTCATGGCCTGGAGGGGACGGTCCCCGACCCGGCTCGGCCACCGCAGGGTTGTCGGTTTCATACCCGCTGCGTCTATGCCACGCCTGATTGTGGCTGGGAGATCGACGACGTGGTGCTGCAACTTGAGGACACCCCGGCCCTGTTCGACAAACTGGTTGGCGTTGAGCGCCGCTCGCCCTTCGATGCCGACCTCAGTTTCACCGACGGCGCGGCGTCACTCAGCCTCGCATCGGCGTTGGATGGCAACGAAGTGCCTGCCTCGATGAAAGCGGCCATTGAACAAGTAACGGTCCAGAACCAAACGGTTTCGATCAGGTTTCGAGCGGTCGACGAGGTCCTGCTCACCCCCCGGGGAACGGACCGTCTGGCTTCCTGCTTACTGGACGCTCTTCCCAAACGGTAAGTGCGGCAATAGGCGTTTTTGTCATGATCCGGTGATACACCTCTAGTAACGGCCGACGCATCAGTTGGCGGTATATACGACTAGAGATATGGATATACTATGGACATGGCGAAACGTCTCGTTGACATCGATGAGGAAGCATTGGCGACGGCCCGGGCAGAACTCGGCACATCAACCATCAAAGACACCGTGAACCAAGCCTTGCGACTCGCTTCGAGTGGCTACAGCGCCCGGGTTTCGAGCGCTCTTGATGCTCTGGGGGCCGTTGAACTGAAGGATCGGGCTGAAGCTTGGCGCTAAGCCACCTCTTCGATACCAGCGTTCTGACCAGACTCATGGACCCCACCGTTCGCGCTGTCGTGGAACCGCTGGCGACCTCCGGACTCGTCGCCCGGGCTGGAGTGAGCGACCTGGAGATCGGCTATTCAGCTCGCAACGCCCAGGAATGGGATGACCTGGCCATCGCCCTAGACGTGTTCGATCTCATTGAAACTACCGCCGCCCACATGGTCAGAGCCCGACAGGTCCAGCGCTTGCTCGCCTCGATCAGCCAACGGAGTCGCAAGATCCCTGACCTTCTTGTCGCCGCTGCGGCCGAGGAGACCGGGCTAACGGTCCTGCACTACGACGCCGACTTTGACCTCATCGCCTCGGTAACTGGCCAATCTGTCGAGTGGGTCGTTCCCGCCGGATCAGTTGACTGACGGGCACTCACGGGGTTCACGTACCGAACGTCAGAGCAGGCGGTAGTTGCCAACCAACGTCGCCGGGTGCGGGGTCGGCCTCAACGTCGGCAATGTGGACGAATGACCCGTCGGCCAGACGGAACGTGGAACGACGATTCGCCAGTAGGTGTCTCGACAATCCGCGCCAGCTTCCGTTGCAACCGCTTGTGCAGCGGTGCTCGATGACGGTTCGGAGGACACGGCAGATTCTCTGATCGGCTACCCGATTCTCGAAGTGGACGAAATCGCAGCCGCACAAGCGCTCACCTCCGAAGGCTTCACTGTCGAATAGGCGCCCATGCCGCCCGGGTTGTCGCCTGGTCGAGGGCCGGCCGCGGTTCGGGCGCCGCGATGTTGTTTGAACGAATCCGCGACCAAGTAGTCGCATTGGGTGGTGGAGGGTCGGGCCACGCAGCGAAGCGAACGCGAATGTTGGGCGCCGT
>CAJQPD010000003.1 GCA_905480085.1 uncultured Acidimicrobiia bacterium | reverse complement strand
AAATAATAGCCCTCCGCGCACGTGACGGAATCGGCCCGACTCCACCCCGCCAATAGAATCACCAACGTGTACACCATTCGCCCGGCCAAACCCGGAGACAAATCGGATCTGGCCGCCTTCACTCAGAACACGTTCGAGTGGGGCGATTACATCGCCGACCGGTTCGACGACTGGCTAGCCGCCCCCGACGGCCACCTGCTCGTGGCCGAACATGCCGGTGCGGCCGTCGGCGTTGCCAGGGCCGGTTTGCTATCGCCGTCCGAGCTGTGGCTCCAGGGCAGTCGTATCCATCCGAACCATCGGGGGAATCGCCTCAGCCAGCGCCTCTCAGACGAACTGTCGCAATGGGGTGCCAGCCAAGGAGCCGAAGTCGTCAGGCTGTATATCGAGGATTGGAATCAGGCACCCCAGCATCTCGTGGCAGCGGGCGGATATCGTCGGGTGTCGAAATGGCTGTTCGGACAACGCGCCATCATCGATCAAGACCCCCAGCCAACTGGCAACGGCGGTCGGCGGGTTCCCGGTGATGAACGGCTCCGACCGGCCCCGAAAGCGGAAGCCGAACCGGCGTTCATGGCCTGGTCCACGAGCGATATCGGACGGGCCGCCCGGGGGCTATCCGCCAGGAACTGGACCTGGAAGCTGCTCACGATCGACGACCTGTCAGCAGCCGCCCCCGAAGGAATGTTCCTGGAGAGTCCGTCGGGTTGGGCGCTGGCCGAACGGGTGGACCACCGCCTGGCGGTGTTCTGGCTTATGGCCAACCTTGAAGACTCCTACCGACTGGTCCGGGCCGTGCTCGACCGGGCCATAGAAACCGCAGCCACCAAACTCGAATTCTGGATACCCGATACCCAGCCCCTCCAAACAGCCCTCACGCGGATCGGATGTGATCTCGAGCCGGGCTCGATTTGGGAACGGTCGCTCCGCTGACCAAGAACCCTCAGGGAACCGCCTCAGAGGATGCTTGGAAGCAGGCGGTTGACGAGGAGGACGGTGCCCATCAGCCACACGACAAAGATGATGGCGAAATCGGCGTCCTCGCGGACGGTCGGCTTCCACATGCGAAACAAAACGGCGAGCGGAACCCCCATGAGAAGCCCGAAGAAGAAGCCCGCCCGACCCGTCTCTTCAATCACGGTCGTTGCCAGCGTAAAGGGCGTCGGAAGGCTCTCAAGGACCGTCGGGAGTAGGTCGGCTACCCACCCGATGGCGGCAACCACCACAAGAATCGAAACTGCGCGCGAAGCATTACTTTCGATAAGCCCGACGTTCTCACCTTCTCTTGGCGAAGTCAGCGGTCCCTCATTGGCGACCCCAAGAGCGAAGGAACCAAAGACGCCAACCAGCAGGGCTGACCCGAACATGGCGCCTGAATTGTCCGTGAGCGATGGTTCCCCAGCGCCGAACCCATCGAGCAACGTCGCAATAGCGATGGACAACAAACCAACTCCGATGATCATCATGCCGATGTCCAGGATGGCCCCGAACCCATGGCCGAAGATCCTGCCGATATCGAGCATCATGCGCCAACGAGACCGGGTTGGCGCCGGGGAATCGTCCTCGGGTGTGAGGCCGTAAGGCTCGCCGAAATACTCTCTGGTCGGTTCCGACACGATTGATTCAGGCATCGCTGGCTCCGCGACGATCGGCGCGACATACGAGGCACCCAAAACGGTCGGCTCGTCGCCGGTGTTCTCGGTGTCGTCTCCCATTGTCATTCAGACAGCCTAACGATCATCTTCCTGGACGGCTCGCCACAGCAGCTCAACCGGATGAACGATTTCGTATCCCTTCCCCAGATGGCTGCGCAATTGCATCTCGCATCCCGGATTGGCCGAGGCAACGACGTTGGCATGCGATTGACGGACCTGGTCGGCTTTGGCCGCCCCGAGCTGGCGTGAGAGCTCCGGTTGGAGCAGGCTGTACATACCCGCCGCTCCGCAGCAGCGGCCGTCCGGGTCGATCTCGACCGGGCTATAGCCGGCCGCCCGTACGATGTTGCGCGGTGCGTCAACGATCCGCTGAACATGACGCAAATGGCACGGGTCTTGCACGGCAACCGGACCACGATCCACCGACGACTTTGGGATCCGGCCCGACGCGATCGCCTGATCAATGAGTTCGGTGATATCGAAGACCCGCTTCGAGAATAACTCACCGGCCTGGCCGGCCCAGTGCTCGTAGTCCTTGAGGTGGGCGCCGCAGCCGGCCGAATCGACGGCCACGACATCGACATTGGCGAACGCCACGACATTTCTCTCCGCAAGTCGTTGCGTGTCCTTCACGTCGCCATCGTGGGCAGCCAGAGCCCCGCAACAGGTTTGCGTGGCCGGAACGACAACGTCATACCCGGCTCGCTGGAGCATGGCGATCGATGCGGCGTGGACGTCGGAAAACCAGACGTCCATGACGCATCCGGTCAAAAACCCTGCCCGGCCAATCCGCTCCCCCACGGCCCGATAGGTTGAGCCCGGCTCGACCGCCACCGGCGTAATCGGGCGGATCCCTGCAAAACCCCTTCGCAACAAGGAAGGCAGCACCCTGCCGACCCCGACCTTCTGTCCCACCTTTACCGCCAACGTTGCCATGCGGAGCAACCCGGGGGAACCAAGCACCCTGCCCACCAGCAGGTGGCGAGCCGCCCGGGTCCGACTTGGCATCTGAGCAGCTAGTTCGGCCCTGGCCCCCTCCATGGCCCGCCCGAATGGCACCAATGATGGGCAAACCACTTCGCAAGCGCGGCACTGAAGACACGAATCCATGATCCCCGCGAAGCTCTCGTCAACCTCAACGACGCCGTCGGCGACGGCCGACATGGCCATCAGACGGCCGCGCGGCGAAAACGACTCCTTGCCGGTCAGTCGGAACGTCGGGCATTCAGGGAGGCATAACCCACAACGAACACAGGCATTGAGTTCGGCCCCGGTGGGCGCGTGATCGGTCACCCAACCCATCAGAGACCACCGGGCAGCCGACCAGGGTTCACGACCCGGCACGGATCGAACCGGCGAATCAGTTCCCGTTGGACCTTGAGCCCCGGAGGGGGCGTACCCCACGGGTCCATGTCTGAGTACAGCGCGGCCGGTCCAGACACGATCACCAGAGCCCCGCCCTGGGACTCTGCCCAAGCTCTCAGCCCGGCAGCGCCTTCGGCGTCGACACTGGCTGCCTTGATTTCGCCAACTCCGAGCCCGGCCTGATAGCGCCACCCGGATGGCAATCGCTCGATCGCGCTTCGGGTTGAGGCCGGTGGCACCCGCAGCGACCAACCAACCACTCCGGTCGGTTCGGGTTCCCAGGACCAACCGGAAACGACCGTTCCGTCCAGCGACTCAACCTGGCCGTCCACTTCCGCTTCGGTGCCACCCAGGTAGACCTTCGCCACCCCATCGGCTTCAACCACCGCGGTCGGTCGGTAGGCGGTCGCCAGGGCTCGGTCGCCGTCGGCCACCGAAACGGTGACTTTGGTGGATGGCTCCGGCCACAGCTTCAGGCAGGCCTGGGCGATCACCCCGAGGGATCCAAACGAACCGACCGCCAGGCGGGGCAAGTCGAAGCCGGTGACGTTCTTGACCACCCGGCCCCCGGCCCGGACTCGACGGCCATCACCGGTGACGAGATCTACTTCGAGCACCCGGTCCCTGGTGGGCCCATACCGGGCTCGCCGCCACCCGCTGACCCCGGCCGCCATCACACCGCCGATCGTGGCGGCGCCCGGAAGTTCCGGCAACACGGCCATCTGGCCCCGGTCAGCCAGCATGTCCTCCAGATCCGAAACCCGCATTCCAGCCTCAACGGTGACGGTGAAGTCTTCCGGCTGCCAGTCGACAAGCCGGTTGAGCTGGGAAGTGGCGACCACGAGATCTGGGTCGATTCGACCCCCGAATCCCTGATGGCTACCGCCACCCCAAATGACCGCCTTGAGCTGATGTTCGCTCGCCAGAT
Source organism: uncultured Acidimicrobiia bacterium (assembly GCA_905480085.1). Taxonomy (GTDB): domain Bacteria; phylum Actinomycetota; class Acidimicrobiia; order Spongiisociales; family JAENVV01; genus JAENVV01. The sequence goes on along the minus strand of CAJQPD010000003.1, from coordinate 3,149 downwards.
CAAGAATGTGCTCGAGCTCGTCGATGGTTTGTGGAGCGACCATCAGGTCGCACTCAGGAAGTCCAGTGTCGGCGACGGCCGACCGAACATACCGAGCAAACGCCGCGGCAATTGTCACAGCCAGGCACCGGTCGGAATGGGCCGTCCCAGGTCCGCGCACCGGGATCCGGCCGGCAGCACCTTCTGTGGATTGAACAATCCATCGGGGTCGAACGCCTCTCGCAGCCTTGCCTGAGCATCGAGATCGGCCTCGTTGTAAAGGAGTGGCATGAGGTCTCGCTTCTCGAGTCCGATCCCGTGTTCGCCCGACAGGGCACCTCCGGCTTCGATGCAGACTTTGGCGACCTCCTCCATGGCAGCATGCACAATGTCGAGCTGACCCTCCACCGAGGCATCAAAGGCGACGAGCGGATGCAGATTGCCGTCACCGGCATGAAAGACATTGAGCATGAGAACACCATGGCGCTCGGCAATCTCGTAGATCTTCTGCATGGTGGCCACCAGTTGGGTCCGCGGAACGACGGTGTCGTGCAAGTAGTAGTCGGGGGCCAGCTGGGCGACCGCTCCGAAGGCTGATTTACGTCCCAGCCAAAGCTTGGCTCGCTCGACCTCGTCGGCCGCGACTCGCAGAGACGTGACATGATTCTCGTTGGCCACTTGCTCGACAAGCCGTGCTTCTGCCTCGACCGCCGCGGGATGCCCGGCGACTTCGGCCAGCAAGATCGCTCCCGCGTCGATCGGAAACCCTGCCCCAACGAAATTCTCGACCGCCCTGGTCATCTTCTGGTCCATGATCTCGAGCGCCGCCGGCACCACGCCCCTCGCCACGATGCCAGACGAAGTAGCGACCGCGTCCTCCATCGTTGCGAACCCGGCCAGAATGGTTCGCACGGCGAGTGGGTTCGGAGTCAACTTCACCAGGGCTCTGGTGATGATGCCGAGGAGACCTTCGGACCCGACGACGACGGACCGCAAGTCGAGGCCGATCGGGTCGGGCGCCGGGCCACCCAGAAGCACAATCTCCCCGTCGGCAGTGACGATCTCTACTGCGAGAACATGGCTGGTGGTGGTTCCCTCCGCAAGACAGTGAGGACCACCGGAGTTATTGGCAACGTTGCCACCGATCGTGCAAGCCGACTGGGACGAGGGATCCGGAGCAAAGTGGAACCCGGACGATCTCGTGAGTTTCGACAGGTCAAGGTTGATGACCCCTGGACCCACCCAGGCGGTGCGGTTGCCAAGGTCGATTTCGATGTCCTTCATATTGGTTAGCGATACCACGACCGACGGAACGGCCGGAGCCGCTCCGCCGGCCAGTCCGGTCCCTGCGCCACGCGGAACGATCGGCGAACCGTGGCGTTTGGCGGCTTTTACGACGTCGGACACTTCCCCGGCAGTTTCGGGGAGCACGACGACGATCACTTCACCCCGCGCCACCCCGCCGTCGGTGCCGTATAGGTATCGTTCCAAAGGTTCGGAGAGCACGCGGTCGGGACCCAAAATCTCAACAAGGTCACCGATCAACGTCATCAGACGGTCTGGTTCGGGCCAGGCTCGGGCTTCGGAGATGCGGGGGCAGGCAGACCCCTCATCGGGGCTTGACCGGGTATTTGGGGGCCCCGCCCTGTATGACTGTGGCCACATCGGTAGCAACCGTCGTCTGGAGGTCGAGGAGCGCATCCTCCGAATAGAAGCCGGTATGCGGGGTCAAGATGACGTCGTCGCGCCCCACCAGACGCGAATCCGCCGGTGGTGGCTCAACGGGCAGCACGTCAAGGGCCGCTCCCCCGATTTGGCCGGCTTCCAAGGCGTCGGCAAGTGCGTCGGTATCGACCAGGGGTCCGCGGGCCGTGTTGATCAACAGGGCGGTGTTCTTCATCTTGGCAAATGCCTCGGCGTTGAACATCTTCTCTGTCTCTGGGGTCAACGGAGCATGAACCGAGATGTAATCCGAGGTCCGCAGGAGTTCATCAAAATCAACCCTGGTTACCTTGAGGCGTTCAAAGACCTCGTCAGGCGCGTACGGGTCGGCCGCCAGGATTTCCAGACCGAACGCTTGAGCCTTCGGAACGATCGTCTGCGGTATGTTGCCAAGCCCGACCAGGCCGAGCTTGTTTCCCCGTAGCCGTGAGATCGGGACTACCGCAGGCATCTCCCAACGCCCGCCACTCACGAGTTTGTTCGAGTAAGGAATCTTGCGAGCGAGCGACAACAACAAGGCCATCGCATGATCCGAGACCTCATCGAGGCAGTAGACCGGGGCATAGGTCACCGTAATGCCGGCAGCGGCGGCCGCTTCGAGATCGATGTTGTCAACGCCAATCCCAAAGCGGCCGATCACCTTGCAATTCTTCAGACCGGCGATGACCTCGGCGGTGATCTTTGCATACGTGACCAGGAGCGCGTCAGCGTCCGCCGCAACGGCCAGAATCCCCTCAAGAGTGGGGGCGGCAGCCATCTTCAGTTCAGCACCGGTTCCGGCAAGCGCCGCCCTGGCTGGATCGAGGCTGGGAAAGACCGTATCGGTAACGGCGACGACAGGTGTGCTCACGATTGCTCCTCGTAGTCGGACATTTGACGGTTCGGCTCACGCCGAACGGTTCAAAACAACTCGCCCCGAACCACCGGAGATTCCATCGCCGGCGCCATGGATTCCGATAATAGTGAGCGACACGCCGGTCGGGGTTCCCGACGGTCGACACATCCGAGATACTCATACCCGTGTTGAAGAGGTGGACCATCCCGAGCGAACGAAACAGCCTGCGAGTGTCGGTGCTCCTCGCCTCTGGAGGACTGGCCGTGGGGGTCTGGGTAACCATCGGCATCACCGCGTTCGCGTCGAGTGTTCCGGGTACTCCGCTGGGCTGGATCACCGGAGCGGTGGCCACTCCCGTTCGCGGTGACCGGCCTAGTTATTGTCTTGGATCCGTCGCCACCGTGGTGATGCCGGAAACCCCGAAAATCTTCCTGCTGGCGCCCTTCTGCTCGCGTTGTGGCTGGCGGTACGTCTCGGGAAAAATCGGATTGACCGGTGGCGAAAGACCCAAAGGCAAAGTCGGCATCGAACCTTCTCGGCCGACGAGTTGCGTGATGACCCACTCGTCGACAGTCGGGAACAAACCCGTCAGCGTGACGCAACAACCCGCTAC
>CAJQPD010000002.1 GCA_905480085.1 uncultured Acidimicrobiia bacterium | reverse complement strand
TGCGCAGAGAGAATTACTCCCGGGGCCGTCGACTGCCCGATGGTCTCGAAGGCCGACAATAGCTCCCGAAGGTGGGCTTCGGACAGGGCGTTACGACGAGCCGCTATGGCCATCTCGACCCTGGTGTAGCCCTCCGTCTCTGTGATAACGATGTGGTCGTAGTGCACGGTCAACCCCTCCTCTTAGGCCGGTACGCGAAAGGATTAGGCAAGGGCGGCATGGGCCGCCGCCAGCCTCGCGACCGGAACCCGGTACGTCGAGCATGAAACGTAGTCGAGACCGACGTCGTGACAGAAGGCAATCGAAGCGGCATCGCCGCCGTGTTCGCCGCACACACCGATCTTCATGTCGGGACGTTGTCCCCGTCCTCGTTCCACACCGATCCGCACCAATTCGCCAACTCCGGCGATATCGAGAGTCTGGAAGGGATCAGCTGGTAGGACCCCGCGCTGAACGTAGCCTGGCAAGAACCGGCTCGAGTCATCACGACTCATACCGAGCGTCATTTGGGTGAGGTCGTTAGTACCGAACGAGAAGAACTCGGCCACGGTCGCCAACTCGTCGGCTCTCAGGCAAGCTCTCGGCAGCTCAACCATGGTACCGACCAGAAAATCAACTCTGAGCCCGTGATACGAGAACACATCTTCGGCCACCGACCTGATCAGCTCCGCCTGGGCTCGTAGCTCAGGTTCAAACCCGACCAGCGGGACCATAACTTCCGGCATGACCGTGATTCCCCTGTCGACGCACCGCACCGCTGCGGTAAACAGCGCTCTGGCTTGCATCTCGGTCACTTCGGGGTAGGTCAGGCCGAGCCGGCAGCCTCGATGTCCGAGCATCGGGTTCTCTTCTGCGAGGCGCTGCACCTGGGCAATGACGACCTCACGATCGTGAATCTCCTCCAGCAATCGATCAATATCGTCCAGCCCGTTCAGCAGACGAAGTCGGAGCTTCAAGTCGGTGAGTTCCCGCGCCAGATCCTGTTCATTGGGAAGGAATTCATGCAGTGGCGGGTCGAGCAGTCGGATCGTCACGGGGAACCCGTCCATCGCGGTGAAAATGCCCTCGAAATCAGCGGTTTGATAGGGCTCCAGCTTGGCGAGCGCCTCGCGGCGGGCTACCTCATTCGGGGCCATAATCATCTCTCGCATGGCCGCGATTCGTTCCTCGCCAAAAAACATGTGCTCAGTCCGACACAAACCGATGCCCTGAGCGCCCAATCGCCTGGCCTCGGCGGCGTCTTCCGGCGTGTCCGCATTGGCCCGCACGCCAAGTTTCCTGTGACCGTCTGCCCAACCCATGAGAATGTCGAAATCCTCATCGGTCTCAGGCTCGATTGTCGCGACCTGTCCGGCCAACACACGGCCGGTGTTGCCATCGACCGTGATCCAATCCCCCGCTGCCAGAACGACGTTGTCGAAGCGGACCAGGCCCTTCTCGAAATCGACTTGCATATTCGAGCAACCGACAACACAAGATTTGCCCATGCCCCGGGCCACGACAGCCGCATGCGAGGTAACACCGCCCCGGGCGGTCAGGGTTGCCCGGGATGCGACCATGCCGTGAAAGTCATCGGGATTTGTCTCGTGGCGCACCAAGATCACCGGCGTTCCCGCTTCTGAGGCATCCACCGCTGCATCAGCTGTCAGAACGATCTGGCCAGATACCGCCCCCGGTGACGCTGGCAAGCCCACCCCGATAACCTCCACCTCGGCGGTCGGATCAACCAGAGGGTGTAGCAACTGCTCAAGCTGATCCGCTGAGACGCGCTGGAGGGCCTGGCGCTCGTCGATAAGGCCGGAGGCTGCCATATCGACGGCAATCTTGACCGCCGCCCGGCCGGTTCGCTTTCCCGAACGAGTCTGCAACATCCATAGCTTTCCGTTTTCGACGGTGAACTCAAGGTCTTGCATATCGCCGTAGCGAGTTTCAAGTCGCCCGGCAATCTCGAGAAGTTGCCCGTATGCTTCCGGGAATGTTTCGGCCATATGGTCGATCGGCAGCGGAGTCCGCATGCCAGCCACCACATCTTCACCCTGGGCATCGGGAAGAAACTCCCCAAAAAGATGAGCTTCGCCGGTGGTCGGGTTGCGAGTAAAAGCCACGCCCGTCCCGGAGGTCGGGCCACTGTTGCCGAAGACCATCGCTTGAACGTTCACGGCCGTTCCAAGGGTGTGCGGGATTCCGTTCAGATTGCGATAGTCCTGCGCACGCTTGTTGGACCAGGAGTCAAAGACCGCCCCAACCGTCAGTCGCAGTTGCTCGTAGGGATCGTCCGGTACCTCGTGTCGCGACTGGCCGTACACGATCGCTTTCAAACGGTCGACCAACCCCGATAGCGCCTCGGCCGGCAAATTGCCCGGGGTGTCACACCCGTTCATGTCGAGAGTCGCCTTGACGGCACCCTCGAATCGATCTGGTGCCACCCCAAGGACGATCTCGCCGAACATTGTGACAAATCGACGATACGAATCCCAGGCGAACTGATCATCACCGGTCACTCGAGCCAGACCCACTCTGGCCTGCTCATTGATGCCGAGGTTGAGGACCGTATCCATCATCCCGGGCATGGAGACGGCAGCCCCCGACCGTACCGAGACCAGCAAGGGGTTCTCGGCTGAACCAAATGTCTTGCCGGTCAACGTCTCGAGCCGACTGATGGCTTCTTCGACCTGCTTCCACATGAGGTCTGGAAACACGCTTTGCTGTTGGTACGAGCGGCATGCGTCGGTCGTTATCGTGAACCCGGGCGGAACCGGCAGGTCGGCCTGGGTCATGCTCGCCAGAGCTGCCCCTTTGCCTCCTAGTGCGGCTTTATTGGTTTCGTCGCCGTCCTGGAAATCGAATACCCACGTGTCCGCCATTGATCACCTTTGTCGTTTTGCAAGCCACTCTATCGCCCATCCACACGGGACGTTGCCCTGTGGCAAAAAGTACTCCGAATCCGGGGGGAATCAAAAGAGGCGATCTTGCGGGCCCACGCGCTCGAGGCCATTCCACGGTAGGTGGTCCATGAAGACCCAGGACTTACGATGGATAGGCGATGGGCCATACCAGGACAGCGCCGCTTTGTGGCGCGGGCATGGGTAACCCTTGTTGTCATCGAACGAGTATGACGGGTAGTGCTCGGATGCCGATCGCATCAAGCGATCCCGAGTTACCTTGGCAAGGATGGATGCAGCAGCTATCGAGAGGGACTTGGAGTCACCGCGAATGATCGTCTGAGTGTTCCGATGACCAACAAAGTCCCAGTTGCCATCGACCAGCACCGCATCGACCTTTCCCGGAAGGCCCCCGAGCGCCCGCCGGGTCGCTAGACGTTGTGCTTCGGACATGCCCAGCGAATCGCATTCCTCTGGTGACGCGTGCCCCACCGCCCAGGCGTCAACCCACGCATCGATTCTCTCGAATATGGACTCTCGCTCGGCTTCAGAGAGCATTTTCGAGTCCCGGACCTTATATACCCGGCGGTCGCGGGGAACCACTGCCGCCACAACCGTGAGCGGTCCAGCCCACGAACCACGACCAACCTCATCGATGCCGGCCACCACGTTTCGCCCTCCATCCCAGTGTGCGCGCTCGAACGACAATCCGGGTGGATTTTGCTGGAGTGCCTTACGAAGCTTTGGAACGGTCACTCTGGGACCTTACCTCATGTGATTTCACGTGAAATCACGGGCAACCTGGTCAATGCCAAGTCCGCTGGTCAGGAGTGGAAAGCTGATTCGGAACGTTGACCCGACTCCCAATTCACTCTGCACCGCCACGCGTCCACCATGGCGTTCGGCAACATGGCGGACGATGGCCAGGCCAAGACCGGTCGCGCCGGTGTGCCTCGACCGGGCGGTATCCACCCGATAAAACCGCTCAAAGATCCTCGGCAGATCTCGGGCCGGGATGCCGGACCCGCTGTCGGTTACCGAGACGACGGCCTCGTCCCCTTCGGTCTTGACCGCCACATGCACGGTTCCACCGGCGTCGGTATGCCGGGCAGCGTTACTGAGCAGGTTCCTGAGGGCGAGTGCGACGTCCGGTGGACTTCCCTGGATCACCACCGGGTCCAGATCCACCGTCACGGTCACATGATCGAGTTCGGCCGCCGCTACTTCCTCCAGGGCGAGAGCCGCCAGGTCGGTCGGTCCGACGTCAAGATCCCGAGCCTCAAGACGCGACAAATCGAGAAGATCCGACACGATCCGGCCGAGCCGATAGGCACTCGCTTCGACCTGCCTGCTGAAATGGATTACCGCTGCCATGTCTCCGTCTTCGGCAGCCGTCTGAATTGTCTCTGCGGCCGCCCGAATCGCCGCTACCGGCGTTTTCAACTCGTGCGATGCGTCGGCCACAAAGTCGCGTCGGATCGACTCGGTACGGACCCGGTCAGTGACATCGCGCAAGACCACAACAGACTGGTCGGCGGACGGTTCCACGACCACCTCAACGAGTCTCGCTCCAAACGTCATCCGAATAGGGGCAGCCCGCTCGGCTGCCAGGCTGGCAAGCGCCTGGTTACGTAGGCGTCCATCCGCCGATAGGGACGAGCCCAACATTCGGCGGGCAGCCGGGTTGGCATAGTCAACCAGGGCACCCCTCAACAGCAACACACCCTCATCCAAAGCTTCCAATACTCGATCGCGTAGGTCTTGCTCGGTTTCAAGCTCACCGACTCTGGCGCGAATCTGATCCGACATGGACCGGACGGCCTCGGACAACTCTGAGACCTCGGGCGAACTCTCAAGCTGGCCTCCGACGAGCAGTTCCTCAGCTGACCGACCGGCGGCGATCTGGGTGACCGATGCGGTAAGTGCCCGCATGAGGCGTTGGGTTCGTCGACTGACGACAACCACGACTGCCAGGCCGGCAATGGACACCACCACCGCACCAAGGAGGGCCCTAAGCCGGACCGGGAACATTCTCTCCCGTACGTCTTCAAGCGGGACTGCCAGGCGCACAACTCGATCTCCATCACGAATCGCCACGTAGAGAAGGTCTTCTCCAACGGTTTGGCTGAGCCTCGTCGAAGTACCCATACCCTCTGCCCTGGCTTCAATGATCTCGGGGCGATCGTTGTGGTTGGTCATGGTCGCCGGGTCGGCTGTCGAATCCGCCTCCACAACACCCTCGGCGTCGATCACCGTGATCCGTACCCCGAGGGCTTCGGCCAGGTCGCTGACGGATCGATCAACCGGGCCGGTTCCCAGAGCAACGGCGACCGCCCGACTCTGCGCCTGGGTACTCGTAGTCAACTCCTCGATAAAACCTGACCGGGCGGCCTGGTCGATGAAGAGCGCGGTGACGACAAAGACAACTACGACGGAAAGGACATACGAGACCGCCAGCTTTGTACCGAGTCCGCTTTTCATGTGATGAACTTGTACCCAATGCCGCGTACGGTGACGATGTGTTCGGGGTTCTTGGGGTCTCGCTCGATCTTGGAACGCAGTCGTTTGACGTGAACGTCGAGTGTTTTGGTGTCGCCGAAGTAGTCATACCCCCAGATCTCGGCGATCAAATCATCTCGCGTGACAAGTTTCCCGGTCCGCTCCATCAGCATCTCCAAGAGGGCGAACTCCTTGGGACGGAGATCGACCTCGATCCCCCGCACCGATGCAACATGTCTGCCGACGTCCAATTCAACATCGCCCCCTACCAGGATGTTTTCGTCATCGCCGACTTCGATCGTTGATCTTCTGAGGTTGGCTCCGACTCTGGCAACCAACTCTCGCATCGAGAAGGGCTTCGTCACGTAGTCGTCTGCGCCGAGTTCGAGGCCGGCAACCTTGTCTGCTTCCGCGTCCCTGGCCGTCACTACGATCACCGGTACCGACGATCTCGCACGCAGAGATCGAAGCACATCCAATCCCTGCATCGACGGCAGCATCAGGTCGAGTAGAACCAGGTCAGGGCTGTTTCTGCGCTCGAGTTCGAGGCCTGCCAACCCGTCGTCTGCCACCAGGACCACATATCCTTCTCGCTCAAGACTGTATCTGATGGCGTCCAAAAGGGCCGGCTCATCCTCGATGATCAGTACGGTCCGCGAGGCGGTCATCAAGTGGGTCCCGTATCCCAGTCCTCTGATGTGAACTCGCGGAACACCCCTGAAAGTAGGAAAGCGACTTGTTCGGCGATGTCAACCGCCCGCCCCCCTACCCGTCCGAGGTTGCGGGCCACCACAGTCATGCGAACTGCCCATTCGAGCTGCTCCTCGTCTTCGCGGCACTTGGCCACCAGTCCATACATCGAGCGTTCCAACCGTTCAACCGGTCGACCCATGATCGGTACCGACATCGCAAGATCGAGATCACGACGTTCCAGAGAATCGAGGGCAGTATCAACCATCGGGCACACCAGGTCGACGATCTCGGCGACGGTGGCAAGGACCTGCGGTTGGGATGGCATCCCGAGAGTCAGGCGAACCGCTGCGGCGGTACTCACCGCCTGATCGCCGATGCGCTCAACGGAATGGCCGCTATGCAGTATCACCGACATGACCCTCAAGTCTCCTGCCACGGGGGTCTGGAGAGCCATTGTTTGCAGCCAAGCTTCTTCAAGCTTCAAATACCGAAGATCGAGGGGGTCATCATCCTTGATCACTTGCTCCGCGGCGAGTCCGTCCCGACTCACCAGCGCCTGGCCCGCCCGCTGGACCATGTCACGAGCGTACTGGCCCATGGAAACCACTTCATCGACCATGCCATCGAGTTGCTCGTGAAAGCTGTGCCTTCGATCGCTCATCCGAACCTTCCCGTGATGTAGTCCTCTGTCGCTTTCTGGCGAGGATTTGTGAAGATGGTAGGCGTGTCGCCGTACTCGACCAGACGACCCGTCCGATGCCCGTCTTCGGCCACCACTACGTTGAAGAATGCGGTTCGATCCGACACCCGCGCCGCTTGCTGCATATTGTGCGTAACCACCACGATCGTGTATTCACGCTTCAGTTCGGTCATCAGTTCCTCGATGCGAAGCGTGGCGATCGGGTCGAGTGCCGAAGCAGGCTCGTCCATCAACACGACGTCGGGGCTTGTCGCAATGGCCCTGGCGATACACAAACGCTGTTGTTGTCCGCCTGACAAAGCGTTGGCAGATTCATGCAGCTTGTCTTTCACTTCATCCCACAGAGCAGCCTTGGTGAGGGACTCCTCGACAAGATCATCCAGATTGTCTTTCATCCCGGCGATTTTGGCTCCGAAAGCAATATTGGCGTAGATCGATTTGGGGAATGGATTGGG
>CAJQPD010000001.1 GCA_905480085.1 uncultured Acidimicrobiia bacterium | reverse complement strand
CCTTCCCCCTCGTGCAGGCGGCGCATGGAACCGGACGGCCCGAGCCCGCAAGACCTGGCTGGTACCATCGGGTCTGCGATGTGTTGCGGATCCACGAGGGTCCTGGCACACGCCGAACCGGGAGCGAATAGAAGTGATACCGGACCGAATGCCTGTCATTCTCGTGGCAGACGACTCACGACTTGTCACCGAGTTGTTCAAACGTGTCCTACAACAGCACGGTTTACGCGTAATTACGACTTCGAACGGCGCCGAAGCGCTCGAAATTGGACTCACTCAGCAAATCGACCTAGCGGTGATGGATCAGGTCATGCCGGGACGGGTCGGCGCCGAAGTACTCCAGGCCTGGAGGGCCGCCGGCATCGACGTACCCGTGATCATGGTGTCGGCCATTGAGGAGCCGCGTATGCGTGAGCAGGCACTTGAGCTCGGCGCCAGCTTCTATCTCTACAAGCCCATATCGAGTGATGAACTCCTCGCGGCGGTCGACCGCCTCTTGGACGCCGACGGAGGAGTCGCGACGCAGTGATCCCGCTCAGCCGGGTCGTCCTGTTCCTGGTCGCTCTCACCATTCTGGCCATTGCGGGGCTCTTCGTCATCAAGTTAAGCCGCCATTATCGGGAACGAAAGGAAGCGTTTCGGGGAGCCGTGTACATCTCGACGCTTGGCGAGATCGTTAGTAGATCGATGGAGCCAAGTCACGACATCGACGCCTGGGCGGACGACCCGGCGTTTCACGACACGTTGATCGACTTCTTCACGCTCGTAGCCGGAGAAGAGCAACGCATACTGATCGGCCTCGCCGACCGTCTTCACATGATCGACCGGTTCCACGATGATCTGGCCAATGCCCACCGGATCTCGACCCGCTTGCGAGCGGTGGCGGCTCTGGCGGTTATCGCCACACCGAAATCCCGACCGTATCTTATCGCGGCTCTGGGCGACAGATCCCCCGAGGTCCGGATCGAGGCCGCCGCCGGACTATCCATCATCGGGCACGAGGACGATGTTCGACCAATTATGGCCGCGCTGGAGAACGAGGATCTGTGGGTCGCAGAGCGTTTCGCCGATGCGCTGGTCCGGTTTGGCGAAGCGGCCGTTCCGACGCTCTCAAACTATGTGCTCATCGCTGGACCGTTCCTCGACCCTGCCCCTCGCCAGTTACCAGCCGTGGTGCGCTGTCTGGGCCAAATCGGTGACCCGCGCGCCGTGACCGCCCTATTGACTGCACTGGACGGCACCGATGCTCTGCTCCGAATCCGGGCCGCTGCCGCTCTGGGACACCCGTGGGGCCCGCGCGTGCTCGATGCGCTTTTACGCCGGGCCCTGGACCCCGATTGGCGGGTCCGGGCACAGGTGATGACTGCTCTGGCACCCCACAACGACCCGAACTCGATCCCTTTCCTCGTCGCGGCCTTGACCGATCCGGCCTGGTGGGTTCGCCAAAACGCCGCCACGACACTCGGCATCATCGACGGCGGAATCGAGGCACTCTTCGAGGCGCTCGACCACGAAGATCAGTTCGCTGCTGATGTGGCGCGTGCCCAACTCATGGCCAGGGGCCCGAAGGAACATGACAATCCATCATGGGCCGCCAGATTCGCCAGGCTCTACCGACCTGCCACAAGCCCCGACGAGGTGACCTGAGTGTTAAGAACCATTTCACTCGTGATCCTGGGATTCTTTATCGCCATGGAGATCCAGACGATGGTCCTGCTGGTTCTCTCATCCAGGGCGCTCGTGCGCGACGCCCGTACGGCCAAATACGGTCGCGTCGAAGACATGCTCCGATCCCCCTCGACACCGCCGGTTTCGCTGATCATTCCCGCCTACAACGAAGCTGCCGGCATCGTCGAATCCGTCCGATCACGAACAATTCTTTCGTATCCTCGCTACGAATTAATCGTGGTCAACGACGGGTCGACCGACGAAACCCTTGAGCGTCTCATGGAGGCGTTCAAGCTTCGAAGAGTCGATCTGCCGATTCGGCCCGACCTGGCCCACGCCCCGATCCGTGCCACCTACAAATCGACTCTCGCCATTCCGCTCACCGTCGTAGACAAAGAGAACGGCGGAAAGGGCGACGCTCTCAACGCCGGCATCAACGCATCGACCTTTCCGTATGTGGTCGTCACCGACGCGGATGTGATCTTCGAAGAGGATTCTCTCATCCGGGTGATGCGGCCCTTTGTTCAAGACCGAGGTCACACAGTGGCAGTTGGTGGAAACATTCGGCCGCTCAACGGATGTCAGGTATCGATGGGTAGGGTGACCGAGTCCAGTCTCCCCAAGTCTCTTTTGGAACTGACCCAGGTCGTCGAGTACCAACGGTCTTTTCTCGGATCGCGGCCCGGTTGGTCTTTCATGAACGGCCTCTTGCTCGTGTCAGGAGCGTTCGGGGCATTCAACAAACAGGCCGTGATTGAGGCACACGGCTTCTCACAACACCACCTTGGCGAAGACCTGGATCTCACCATGCGCCTGCATCGCACGCAGCGGGAAGCGGGCCGGCCTTACCGAATCGTTTATGCACCAAATGCCGTCGTGTGGACTGAAGTGCCGGCAACGGCACCGGTGCTGCGTAAGCAAAGAATCCGTTGGCATCGTGGCCTCAGGCAGGTGATACAAGATCACGGGAAGATGCTCTTCAACCCACGCTACGGGGTCATCGGGATCGTCGCCTGGCCGGCATTTTTCTTATTCGAATTCGTCGCACCGATCCTCGAAGCGCTCGGGTGGATCATCATGCCCATCACGCTGATCCGCTCCGAAATCGAGCCCGCCCTGGTAATCGGGCTCCTTTTGGTAGCGCTCTTGATCGCCGTACTCAACTCTCTGGCTTCGCTCTACC